>NZ_JAAGPB010000679.1:0-3694 GCF_017104585.1 Burkholderia sp. Ac-20392 | reverse complement strand
CGCGCGGCTCGACGTCGCGGGCGCGATCACCGTCACGGCATCGCTGATGCTGGCCGTCTACGGGATCGTCGGCGGCAACGAGGCCGGCTGGCTGTCGACGCAAACCGTCGCACTGATCGGCGCGGCCATCGCGCTGCTCGCGCTGTTCATCGCGATCGAGGCACGCGCCGCGCATCCGCTGATGCCGCTCTCGCTGTTCGCCTCGCGCAACGTCGCGCTCGCGAACGTGATCGCCGTGCTGTGGGCGGCCGCGATGTTCGCGTGGTTCTTCCTGTCCGCGCTGTACATGCAGCGCGTGCTCGGCTACGGGCCGCTGCAGGTCGGCCTCGCATTCCTGCCGGCGAACCTGATCATGGCCGTGTTCTCGCTCGGGCTGTCCGCACGCATCGTGATGCGCTTCGGGATCCGCGGCCCGATCGCGGCCGGCCTGCTGATCGCCGCCTGCGGCCTCGCGCTGTTCTCGCGCGCGCCGGTGGACGGCGGCTTCGTCTGGCACGTGCTGCCCGGCATGACGCTGCTCGGCATCGGCGCGGGCGTCGCGTTCAACCCGATGCTGCTCGCCGCGATGAACGACGTCGATCCGGCCGATTCCGGGCTCGCGTCCGGAATCGTCAACACCGCGTTCATGATGGGCGGCGCGCTCGGCCTCGCCGTGCTCGCGAGCCTCGCGGCCGCCCGCACCGACGCGCTCACGGCAGCGAATGTCGCGCCGCTCGACGCACTGAACGGCGGCTACCATGCGGCCTTCGCGTTCGGCGCGGCGTTCGCTGCCGCCGCCGCGCTGATCGGCCTTGCACTGCGCATCCGGCGGCAGGGTGCGGTCGAAGGCGTCGGCCCCGCGATGCACTGACCGGTAGCCGGCGGCTGGCGGCGTCCACCGCCGCCATCGAACCCGGGCGCGCATCGTCGCGCCCTTTTTTATGCGTGCGTGGCCCGGCACCCGCTCTCGTTTCACCGGGCGTTTCGGGCCGATCAGTCGCGCCGATGACGCCCACCCCGCCCCCGCTCCGCTCAAACGCCTGTTTGACTTCAGGCCGGTTGCCCGCCCCACGGGCTTTCCCCTCCGATTTTTAACGCAGTCGTACATCGACCCGCCACATTTGCGACAATGGCGGACTTTGACCCACGCGCCGCCGCCGAACATCGCCTCACCGTCGCCGCATAACCGCCCGCTTCCGATGTCGCTTCCCCATATCGATCTGCTGTACTCGTTGTCCGGCCTGTTCGTCGGCATCCTCGTCGGCCTGACGGGCGTTGGCGGTGGTTCGTTGATGACGCCGATCCTCGTGCTGCTGTTCGGCGTCCACCCCGCAACGGCAGTCGGCACCGACCTGCTGTACGCGGCCGCGACCAAGGCCACCGGCACGCTCGTCCACGGCCTTAAAGGCTCGATCGACTGGCGCATCACGGGCCGGCTCGCGGCGGGCAGCGTCCCGGCCGCGGCCGTCACGCTGTGGTGGCTGCATACGCATGGGATGAACGCGCCGGGCACCGCGCGAATGATCCAGCTCGTGCTCGGCGTCGCGCTGCTGCTCACATCGCTCGCGCTGATCTTCCGGCCGCAGCTCACCGCGTTCGCCGCACGCAACCCGCTCGCGCCGAGCCCCGCGCGCACGCTGTGGTCGACCGTACTGACCGGCGCCGTGCTCGGCGTGCTCGTGTCGATGACGTCGGTCGGCGCCGGCGCAATCGGCGTGACCGTACTCCTGCTGCTGTATCCGGCACTTGCGACGACCCGCATCGTCGGCTCCGACATCGCGCACGCGGTGCCGCTCACGCTCGTCGCGGGCATGGGCCACTGGCTGCTCGGCTCGGTCGACTGGTCGATGCTGCTGTCGCTGCTGCTCGGCTCGCTGCCCGGCATCGTGCTCGGCAGCCTGCTGTCGGCACGCGCACCGGAGCGGCTGCTGCGCAACCTGCTCGCCGCGACGCTCGTCGCGGTCGGCATCCGGCTCGTGCTCGCGTAACACACGGCGCGAACGCCCTGTCCTCGGCGGTTTGACGCCGGATCACGGCAGGCGCATGACGCGCCGCCCCTCGCCCGCCCCGAATGAAAACAGCCCGACCGGCCTGCGCCGATCGGGCTGTCGTCCATCCGGGGCGGCGCAAGCCGCCCGCGGCGCTTACTGCCCCTGCTGCTGCAACTTCTGCTGCTTGAGCTGCTGCGTGCGCATCTGCAGCTTCAACACGCGCTGCAGCGCGGTGCGGTTCGCCAGGATGCCGTCGTAGAAGTTGGCGAGATCGCCCTTCAGCGCGGTCCGCGACGCGTCGTTCAGGTAGATCATGTGGCCCGACGGGTAGTTCTTGATCGTCAGGTTCTGCGCCTTGAGCGTCGGGTCGAGCGGCATCTGCGCGAGCGTCAGCTCCGTCTGGTGGAACGGCGTGACCGCGTCGAAATAGCCGTTGGCCGACAGCACCTTCAGGTCCGGGTTCACGCTCATCGTCGACGCGAGGTCGCCGGCCGTGTACAGCGTATTGCCGCCGCCCTTGTTCGCGCCGGTCGGATCCGTGTGGCTGAAGTCCCAGTTGTTGAAGACCTGGTCGTTCAGGTCCACGAACGACGACGTCGACGTGTACTTGAGGTCGGTGTTGATGTAGCTGTTCCACAGCACCGTGTACGCGCCGCCGACGTTCGTGATCGACGGATCGTTGCTGCCCGAGTTCGGCAGGATGTACGGCGCGATGCCCTTGCCCGTGAAGTTCGCGCGACCGTCGTACTGGCCGATCTGCGTGCCCGGCACGAGCGTCAGGAAGAACGTGTACGGCGGGTTGTCATCCGACGACGGCACGTTGCCGAGCGCGGCCGGGTTGCCGAACGTCTGGATCAGCGACGTCGGATCCGTGCCGATGTACGAACCCATCTGCTGCGCGGTCTGCAGGTTCAGGTTCAGGCGCACGTTCACGAAGCCGCCGTCCTGCGGGTTCGGCTTCTGCGCGAGCGGCGCGAGCGTGTTGTCCGCATAGTTGCGGGCCTGGATCATGTACGCGTCGAGATCGGTCGGCGTCGGGTTGAGCGTCGTCTTCTTCCAGTAGAACGCATCGGCCGCGAGCGTCGGGAACGTGCCCGGCGCGGACAGCGCATTCGCGTAGTCGAGGATCGAAGACTGCAGCGTGATCCCGTTCAGGTCGATGCCGTCCTCATGCAGCACCCACGACACGACCGCGCTGCGCGCGGTGCCGTACGACTCGCCGTACAGGAACTTCGGCGAATTCCAGCGCGAGTACTTGGTCAGGTAGCGCTGGATGAAGCGGTCGATCGAGCGGGCGTCCTGGTCGGTGCCCCAGAAGTCCTTGTTCTTCGCCGGGGCGATCGCCGTCGAGTAACCGGTGCCCACCGGGTTGATGAACACGAGGTCGGTGCGGTCGAGCAGGCTGTCCGGGTTGTCGAGCAGCTTGTACGGCGCGGGCGGCGTGAAGTTCGGGAACGACGACTGCAGGCGCTTCGGCCCGTACGAGCCGAGCAGCAGGTAGACCGACGACGAGCCGGGGCCGCCGTTGTAGAAGAACGTGACCGGGCGCGGCTTCGACGGGTCCGGATTGTCCTGCGTGTACGCGACGTAGAACATCTTCGCGTTCGGCGCCGACGTGGTCGGATCGATCGTCGTCAGGTGGCCCGTGGTGGCCGTGTACTTGATGGTCTTGCCGCCGATCGTGACCGTACGGTGCACGACGGCCGCCCCTTCCGTGGAATCCA
>NZ_JAAGPB010000678.1:0-3666 GCF_017104585.1 Burkholderia sp. Ac-20392 | reverse complement strand
CTTGCCCGCCGTTTCCGCGTAGTCGTCGATCCGGATCGCGGATTCAACCATCGAACGCCCCGCCCAGTCGGTGCGAAACGCGCCCGGCTCGACGATCGTCACGCGAATGCCCAGCGGCGCGACTTCATGAGACAGCGATTCGGACAGGGCCTCGACCGCGAATTTCGTCGCGTGGTAGTAGCCCGTCGCGGCAAACGCGACGAGCCCGCCGAGCGACGACAGATTGAAGATGTGGCCTCGGCGCTGCTGCCGCATGCCGGGAAGAATCCGCTGCGTCAGTGCGTTGAGGCCGAACACGTTGACCTCGAACTGCGCGCGGATCTGCCGGTCCTCGCCTTCCTCGATCGCGGCGAGATACCCGTAGCCGGCGCTGTTGACGAGCACGTCGATTGCGCCGAAACGCGATCGCGCCTGCTCGACGGCGCGTGCGATCGAAGCCGGGTCGGTGACGTCGAGCGGCAGCGGCAACACGCGTTCGTCGTACCGCCGGGCGAGATCCGACAGGCTGTCGGGCTGGCGGGCGGTCACCACCGCGCGCCAGCCACGTTCGAGCACGGCTTCGGCGAGCGCCCGGCCGAGGCCGGACGATGCACCGGAAATGAACCACACGGGCGATTGATCGTTCATCGGTTGCTCCTTGAGGAAACGGCGGTTCAGCTGGTCTGGCCCGTCGGCCGGATCGTGAGTTCGTTCACGCTGACGCTCGACGGCGACTCGATCACGTGGCGCACCGCGCGCCCGATATCCGCCGGTTGCAGCGCAATCGCGCGGTACTCGCGCATGTACGCCTGGGTCGGCCCGTGCGTGATCGTGTCGGCCAGCTCGCTTTCGACGACGCCGGGATTGATGCAGGTGATCCGCAGTGCCGGATGCTCCTGGCGCAGGCCGTCCGACAACGCGCGCACCGCGAACTTCGTCGCGCAGTAGACGGCGGCGGTCGGCGACACCGACAGCGCGCCGATCGACGCGATGTTGATGATCTGCCCGGCGCCGCGCGAATCCATGTGCGGCAGCACGGCCGCGATGCTCCACAGGACGCCCTTGATGTTGACGTCGACCATGCGGTCCCATTCGTCGTGATGGCCGGCGACGAGCGGCGACAGCGGCATGACGCCCGCGTTGTTCACCAGGACGTCGATGTGCCCCCACGTCTCCAGCGCCGCATCCGCGAACGCTTGCGCCGATCGGCGATCGGTCACGTCGAGCGAGCAGGTTTCGACTGCGGCGCCCGCCGCGCGGAGATCGCGCGCGATGGCGTCGAGCCGGTCCGTGCGCCGCGCACCGAGCATGAGCTTCGCGCCCGGTACCGCCAGCGCGCGTGCAATGCCCTCGCCGATTCCGCTCGATGCGCCCGTGATGAGAATGACTTTGTCCATGACACCTCCCTGTTTCGATGACAGGACGATATCGCCGCTTCTCTGTCGCTTGTAGATGGTGAATACTGGATGGGTTGGTTAGCGTCACTGGACAATGATATGGACCTGAATCTTCTGCCGCTGCTCCTCGCCGTCGCCAGGGAACGGAACTTCCGCGCGGCGGCCGACCGGATGGGCGTCACCCGCTCCGCGGTCAGCCAGGGCATCCGGCGGCTCGAGGACACGCTCGGCGTCGCACTGGTGGTGCGCACCACGCGATCGGTTCAATTGACCGACGCGGGCGCGCAGCTGGTGCAGTCGCTGGAGGGGCCGCTCGTCGACATCGGCAGCGCGCTCGATGCCACGGGCACCACCGACGCGCCGCGCGGCCATCTTCGGCTCACGGCCACGTCGATTGCCGAGCCCTTCCTGTCGGGCCCGTTGCTGGCAAGCTTTGCCGAGCGTTATCCCGACGTGACCATCGACGTGACCGTCACGGACGAAGAATTCGATATCGTCGAGCGTGGCTTCGATGCCGGGATCCGTCTGGGACAGGTCATCGAAAAGGACATGATTGCCGTGCCGCTGGGCGGCGAGCAACGCGAACGCGCGGCGGCCGCGCCCGGCTACGTCGAAAAGTACGGCGCACCCGGCCACCCTGACGAGCTCGTCCGGCACCGCTGTATCGGCTGGCGGCTGTCGCCCGAGCTGGCGCCTTACCGCTGGGAGTTCGTGGAAGACGGCCGCCCGTTCGACGTCGCGGTCGAGCCGCAGCTGACGACCAACGACTTGCGCCTGATGCTGCGCCTCGCGCTGGCCGGCGCCGGCATCACGTTCGCGCCCGAGGACTGCCTGCGCGCGCATTTCGACGACGGCTCGCTCGTGCCGCTGCTCGAGGATTTCCTGCCACCATTCCCCGGCTTCTTTCTCTACTTTCCGCAGCGGCGCAACATGGTGCCGAAGCTGCGGGCGTTGATCGATCATGTGCGGCAATGGCAGGCGCCGCCGTCTGGCGTTGGTGGTTGATGCGTGCCGCGCCACGCGAGCGCGCCAGGTCCGATCGACACCCGTTCATGAGGCTCGTCAGGTCGTCCCGCGCGAAGACGATGATGAGCAAACGCCAGACCGGCCCCGGGTCGACATACTCCCCTGTCGGCCAGCACTTCAGCACTTCGTGAACGTAGACAAAAAACAACCGGCAACACACGAAGGCGCGTCTGAATGACCCATCGCCTGTCGCGTTCGCGCAGCGCTTCCATCTGGATCAGATCGCTCGTTGACCCGTTGGCCTCCACGAACTCCGTCCGACCTCACACCCGGCCGCCGCCCGTTCAAGGCTCGATCACACGCGGCGTCACGAGAAAGAGCCGCTCACTATGTCCGTCCTGTCTGTCGGTCGCGCGGAACAGCGCGCCGACGAGCGGCAGCTTCGACAGCACCGGTATGCCCGATTGCGTGCTCGAGCGCGCATCCACCTTGTAGCCGGCGATCAGCAACGCCTGCCCCTGCTCGATGAACGCCTGCGTGTTGATCTCGTTCGATTCGATCACCGGAATGTTGTCGACCGTTTGCCGCGACAGCTCGCCGTCGACGATCCGCACGTCGAGCTTGATCTGCGTGCGCCCGCCCTCCTCGACGACCATCGGCAGCACGCGCAGCGACACGCCCGTCGAGATGCTGTACAGGTCGGCCGACGTGTAGCCCGCGACGCGCACGAAGAACTGCTTCTTGTTGTCCATCACCGCTTCGACGTTGTCGAGCGTCGTGACTTTCGGGCTCGCGTCGGTGCGCGCCTGGTTCGACGATTCGAGCGCGTTGATGCGCGCGAGCAGATAGCGGCCCGCGTCGCCGAGCACGGCCGTCAGCGACAACCCGAGCGGGCTCGCCGGCAGGCCAACCGAATCGTTGCCAGGCACCGTGATCGAACCGAATGTCGGATTCAGCGAACCGTTCGCATACGAATTCTGCGACGTGAGCCCCGTGCCCGTCTGCAGATCGACATGGCTGTTGTGCGCGCGCCAGTCGACGCCGAGCTGCTTGAGCGCGCCTTCGTCGATCTGGATGATGCGCGCCTCGATCTCGATCAAACGCGGCTTGACGTCGAGGAGCGCGATCAGGTCCGGATACTGCGTCATGTGTTCCGGCACGTCGCGCACGAGAATCGAGTTCGTGCGCGGATCGGCCTGGATCACCGGCAGGTCGGTCGAATCGCTCGCGCCCACCGGTACGCCGTTCGCACCGCCGCTCGCGTCGGGCCAGCCGGCGCCCGACACGCGCGCCGCGCCCGGATTGGCGATCGCGGCGGCAACCA
>NZ_JAAGPB010000677.1:0-234 GCF_017104585.1 Burkholderia sp. Ac-20392 | reverse complement strand
GCTGTGCTAGATGGCGATGGTATCTGATCACGCTCTGAGTGAAGCTGCATGATTAGTACGTATCTGTATAAACAAGGAAGCTTGAGTAAGTTGTACGTAGTCAAGTTGTCTATAGACATAGTGCTGTGGAGAAGATCAGTGTCGAGTGATATGGAGGTATGCAGGTACAGTGTAGTGATATGTGCACTATTGGTTATCTGTATACTAGTCGCTTCTATATTTTTTTTTTTTTTA
>NZ_JAAGPB010000676.1:0-3542 GCF_017104585.1 Burkholderia sp. Ac-20392 | reverse complement strand
GCAGCACCCGCCGGCCGCGCGCGACCGGGATCGTCCCGCGCCAATGGTAAAATGCCGGATTCTCCTTCCCCTCGCTCGACCCGGCCCCAAGGCCCGCCCGATCATGTCCGACACTCGTCCCGATACGCTTTTCGCCCTCACCGCGCTTTCGCCCATCGACGGCCGCTACGCCAGCAAGACCGAAGCGCTGCGCGACTGGCTCTCCGAAGCCGCCTTCATGCGCCACCGCGTCACCGTCGAGGTGCACTGGCTGATCGCGCTGTCGCGCGCCGGCTTCGCGGAAGTCCCGCGCTTCTCCGATGCGTCCGAACAGTTCCTGCTGCAGCTCGCCGAGCGCTTCACCGCGCACGACGCCGCCCGCATCAAGGACATCGAGCGCGTGACGAACCACGACGTGAAGGCCGTCGAATACTGGCTGAAGGAATCGGTGAAGGGCCAGGAAGAACTCGAAAAGGCCAGCGAATTCATCCACTTCGCGTGTACGTCGGAAGACATCAACAACACGTCGCACGGGATGATGCTCGCCGGCGCGCGCGAACACGTGATCCTGCCGGCCCTGCGCACGGTCTACCAGCGCCTCGTCGCCCTCGCGCACGCGCACGCTGAGCAGCCGATGCTGTCGCGCACGCACGGCCAGCCGGCCAGCCCGACGACGCTCGGCAAGGAACTCGCGAACGTCGCGGCCCGCCTCGCCCGTGCAATTACGCGCATCGAGAAGGTCGAGATCCTCGGCAAGATGAACGGCGCGGTCGGCAACTTCAACGCGCATCTGTCGGCGTATCCGGAATTCGACTGGGAAGCGTTCTCGCGCGACGTGATCGAAAACCGCCTGAAGCTCACGTTCAACCCGTACACGATCCAGATCGAACCGCACGACTACATGGCCGAGCTGTTCGACGCCGTGGCGCGCGCGAACACGATCCTGCTCGACCTCGATCGCGACGTGTGGGGCTACATCTCGGTCGGCTACTTCAAGCAGAAGACGAAGGCCGGTGAAATCGGCTCGTCGACGATGCCGCACAAGGTGAACCCGATCGACTTCGAGAACTCGGAAGGCAACCTCGGCCTCGCGAACGCGACGCTGCGCCACCTCGCCGACAAGCTGCCGGTGTCGCGCTGGCAGCGCGACCTGACCGACTCGACGGTGCTGCGCAACATGGGCGTCGCGCTCGGCTACTCGCTGCTCGCGTACGACTCGCTGATCCGCGGCCTCGACAAGCTCGAAGTGAACCCGCAGCGCCTGAACGAAGACCTCGACAACTGCTGGGAAGTGCTCGCCGAGCCGGTGCAGACGGTGATGCGCCGCTACGGCATCGAGAACCCGTACGAGCAGCTGAAGGAGCTGACGCGCGGCAAGGGCATCACGCGCGAAGCGCTGCAGGAATTCGTCGGCACGCTGGCGATCCCGCAAGACGCGAAGGCTCTCCTGCTCGCGATGACGCCTGCGTCGTACATCGGCAAGGCCGTCGAACTCGCGAAGCGGATCGCGTAAGCGCCGCCGACTCCGCACGTAAAAAAGCCCGATGCGAGCAATCGCATCGGGCTTTTTTGTTGCCTGCGTGCCGCAACCGGTCAGAACGAGATCATCCGCCCCGGGTTGAGCGCGCTCATGACGCTCATCGCGGCCTTCGCAGCGGGAATCGCGATCGGCGACAACTGGCGGCCGAGCGGAATCGCGCGATGGTCGATGCCGGTCAGCATCGAGAAATCGTCGTTACGGCCGACGAAATCGTCGCAGATCGCCTTGCCGATCCGCACCGTCTGCGCGACACCGTGGCCGCTCCAGCCCTGCACCATGTACATCGGCACGCGGCCGTCGGTCTTGCGGCTGTCGGTCGCGCCGTTCAGCGTGAAGTCGCTCACGCCGCTCCAGCAGTAGTCGAGCGCGAACCGGCTGTCGTGCTGCGGAAACACCGTGTTCAGCCGCGTCAGCAGGTACGCGTTCACGTCGGGCTGCGCCCAGCACGTGCCGGTGCCCTGCCCGCCGAACAGCAGGCGGTTGCCGCGCACCGGCCGGTAATAGTCGATCTGGAACTGCGTGTCGTACACGGGCATGCCGGCCGGCATCAGGGTCGCGACGTCGACGTCGAGCGGCGCCGTCACGCTCACGTAGGTAAAGAACGGCACGGTCGTCGCGGCGCCGTCGTCGAGCAGCCGGAACGTCGTGTTGTGCAGCGCGAGCACGACGCCCTTGCGCGCGGTGATCGTGCCGCCCGGCGTCGTCGCGACCACGCCCTCCGGCGTCTCGTCGAGTTCGAGCACCTCGGTGCCCTCGAACAGCGCGCCGCCATTCAGGCGGAAGCCATGCACGAGGCCGCGCACCAGCGCGAGCGGATGAATCTGACCGCCGATCGCGTCGATCGCCGCGCCGTGATACAGCCCCGAGCGCACGTAGTCGTCATGCAACTGATGGCGGCCGACGAGCGTCACGCCCGCGTCGCCGAGATGGCGGCGCGCATCCGCGCCGTCGAGCAGCGCGCTCATGTGGCCCGGGTGGACCGCCGCCGTGATGTGGCCGCGCTTGCGGTCGAGTTCGAGCGCGTAACGTGCGCCGATCGCATCGATCAGGTCCATCGATTCGGCCGACGCAAAGCGCCACAGCCGCTTCGCGTCGTCATGCGACAGGTGGTCGATCATGTCGGCGGCTTCCCAGCGCGCAAGGCCGGGCGTGAGCTGCCCGCCGTTGCGGCCCGACGCGGCCGAGCCGACGTGGTGCTTGTCGACGAGGATCGTGTCGACGCCCGCTTCCGCGAGATGCAGCGCGGCCGACGCGCCGAGCAGGCCCGCCCCGATCACGAGCACGTCGCACACCGCGTCGTGCGCAAGCGGCGCGCTGTTCGCGTGGCGCGACAGTGATGCTTCGTACCAGTTGGCCGGGCGCTCGCCGTCGTAGCGGGCCGGGTCGCACCAGTTCCAGTTGTCTTTTTCGATGTTCAGTTGCGTTGGTTCGAAACGCGATTCGCCCTGGATCAGGGATTGATGGTTGAAAGTCATGATTGCACTTGCATGGTCTTGGGCCGCCTGTCGATGAGCCTTCTGGCTTCGCGGGTGGGGCAGCCGGTTCCACATGGGTGTCAACGAGATAAAGGGGCGCGATGGCCCGTGTTGACGGCGGGCACGCTCGTGCCGCCTGGATCCCGGACTGTGCGAAAGCACGTATTGAAAGGTGCCGGGACACCCAATTTCTACACCGCAGAAATAATTCTACAGTGTAGAATAAGCTTTCGTCAAGTTTACAGCCGGTGCCGCACCGGTTCGCCAGCCCGCATCGATGAAAGACAAACCCGCCCAGGGCCCGCGCGGCCTCGACAAGGAGGCCATCGTCGCGGCCGCGCTCGCACTGCTCGAAGACGTCGGCGAAGCCGCGTTCAGCGTGCGCAAGCTCGCGCAGTCGGTCGGCTGCGACCCGATGAGCGTGCTGTACCACTTCAAGTCGAAGGAAGGCCTGAGCCGCGCGATCGCGAACGCGCTGTCGCGCTCGCTCGTGCCGGTCGACGCCGCGCTGCCGTGGCGCGAACGGCTGCGCGACCTCGCGCGCCAGT
>NZ_JAAGPB010000675.1:0-3738 GCF_017104585.1 Burkholderia sp. Ac-20392 | reverse complement strand
GACGAGGGCATACCACATGGCGAACCTTGGGGCGGAAGGGGCGTGAACTTGCATTATGGTCACTCTGGCGGGACAACGTGAGCCCCGCGCGCGTCCGGCTGATGCGCATCGAGCGCACGGGCGCGACGGTCGGCCGCGCACGCTCCGTCACTTCGGCAAACGCGTCCGTGGCGCGGGCCTCCGCTCGTGGTTGCCGGGAACGGGCCATAGGCGATGCCGCGCGACGCTGCTACAGTCATTGATCCCATTCCCCTCAAGCGGAGCGTTCGCGATGAAGCTGATCGGCATGCTGGATTCCCCGTTCGTGCGTCGGGTCGCCATTTCGGCGAAGCTGCTCGACCTCCCGTTCGAACACGAGTCGATCTCGGTGTTCCGTCATTTCGAGCAGTTCAGGGCGATCAACCCGGTCGTCAAGGCGCCGACGCTCGTGACCGACGACGGCGCGACACTGCTCGATTCGTCGCTGATCGTCGACTATCTCGATCATCGGGTCGCGCCCGAACGGCGCCTGCTGCCCGATGCCGCCGATGCACGGCTGCGCGTACTCGTGCCGGTCGGCTTCGCGCTGGCGGCCGCCGAGAAGACCGTGCAGGTCGTCTACGAGCAGGCGCTGCGCCCGGCCGACAAGCAGCATGCGCCGTGGCTCGAACGCGTGCTGAGCCAGATCGAGGGCGCATACGGCGCACTGGAGCCGCTCGCCGCGGCCACGGACGGCTGGTTCGGCGGCGCGCGCCTGCTGCAGTCCGACGTGACGGTTGCGGTCGCATGGCGCTTCACGCAGTTCATGGCGGCCGACTACCCGGTGCTCGCGCGGATCGATCCGGCCCGTTATCCGGCACTGGCCGCGCATTCGGCGCGGGCGGAAGCGCTGCCGGCATTCGTCGAAACACCGCTCGTCTAGGCGTCGCGGCGGCGCGCGACGCGGCCCCGCGTCGCTCCTCGTCGCCCGCTCGGCCTTGCCAGGCAAGCCTTTGCCGATTGTTCGCGGCGGCCGACAAGTGACTTCGTATTCGTGCTGTTTATCCGGAAGCGGCCGGTCCCTAGAATCCACTCCATCGAATCACGCATTGCCTGATGGAGCCGATGATGAAAGCCCTGATCGAATCGAGCCTGTACCACCCGTCCCTCGTGTTGCCGCTTGCCGCGCTGACGCAGTTGATGGTCGAGCGCGATTTCAATCTGAGTCAGGTCGGGCTGATCGTCGCGGCGCGCGGTGCGCAGGCCGCCGTGTCGCGCTCGCGCGCGCTGATTTTCTGCCGCCACTGCGAAGCGCAGGCATGACGGCGCACGCATCGCATGGATGAAAAAAAGCCCGGCCGGCGCAAGCCGGTCGGGCGGATCGGGTTCGATCTGGCCCCGGCTTCGGCCGGGGCTTTTTCATGGGCGACGCTCAGGCGCGTGCCGGCGACACGACACCGTACATCTCCGATTCGTCGTCCTCGCGCATCTGGCGCACGAGCTGATGGGCTTCGCGACGCGACGCGACGGCCGGCGGCGAGCCCTTGAGCGGCTGGCGCGCCGTTTCGGCGAGCGCGACGACCGACACGATGCCGATCACGGCGGCGCCCATCATGTAGTACGCGGGCATCATCAGGTTGTGCGTGACGTCGACCAGCCACGCGGTCACGAGCGGGGTCGTGCCGCCGAACAGCGACACCGACACGTTGAAGCCGATCGCGAGCGCGCCGTAGCGGATCTCGGTCGGGAACAGCGCCGGCAGCGCCGACGGCATCACGCCGGTAAAGCACGACAGCAGCACGCCGAGGATCAGCAGACCGCCGAACACCGACGCGGTGGTGCCCGCATGGATCAGCATCATCGACGGGATCGACAGCGCGAGCAGGCCGACGCAGCCGGCGAGCATCACGGGCTTGCGGCCGATCCGGTCCGACAGGCGGCCGGCGG
This sequence comes from Burkholderia sp. Ac-20392, assembly GCF_017104585.1. Classification (NCBI taxonomy): domain Bacteria; kingdom Pseudomonadati; phylum Pseudomonadota; class Betaproteobacteria; order Burkholderiales; family Burkholderiaceae; genus Burkholderia; species Burkholderia sp. Ac-20392. The sequence goes on along the minus strand of NZ_JAAGPB010000675.1, from coordinate 1,833 downwards.
CGAGCGTCAGCGGCATCATCAGCACCATCACGATCAGCACGAGCACGAGGCTGTGCGATTCGTCGAAATGCAGCGTCGACGACATGAAGCTCGGCAGGTACGACAGCACCATGTAATCGGTCACGTTGAAGATCAGCACGAGGCCGACGCACAGCAGCAGGGCACGCCAGTTGCGCATCAGCGTTTCGCGGAAGCGCGTCTTCGGCACGGCCTTGTCCTGCGCTTCGCGCTCCTCGGCCTGGCGCTTGAACGCCGGCGTTTCCTCGAGCTTCATCCGGATGTAGAGACCGATCAGGCCGAGCGGGCCGGCGATCAGGAACGGCACGCGCCAGCCCCACGACAGCAGCGCTTCCTGCGACAGCGACGCGGTGAGCAGCGCGACGACGCCCGCACCCATCACGTAACCGATCAGCGTGCCGAACTCGAGGAAGCTGCCCATGAAGCCGCGGCGCTTGTCGGTCGAGAATTCGGCGATGAAGGTGGCTGCGCCGCCGTATTCGCCGCCGGTCGAGAAACCCTGCACGAGGCGGGCGACGAGCAGCAGCACGGGCGCCATGATGCCGATCGACGCGTAGCTCGGAATGAGGCCGATCGCAAAGGTGCCGACGGCCATCATGATCATCGTGGCGGCGAGCACGCGCTGGCGGCCGATGCGGTCGCCGAGCGGGCCGAACACCATGCCGCCGAGCGGACGCACGAGGAACGCGGCCGCGAACGTGCCGAAGGTCGCGAGCAGCTGCGCGGACGGGCTGCTGGACGGGAAGAACACCTTGCCGAGCGTGACGGCGATGTAGCTGTAGACGCCGAAGTCGAACCATTCCATCGCATTGCCGATGGCCATCGCGCTGACGGCGCGCTTGAGGAGGCTCTGGTCGACGACGGTTATGTCGTCCGCGACGAGCGGGGCTTCGCCGGACGACGAAGCGGAGGAAGAAGCAGCGGTCGGGCTGACGTGTGTTGCGGTCAAGGTCATGCACTCCTTTGACTGCGCCGAACGGGCGGGCCGTCCGACACGGTTTGCCGGCGAGCGCGGTGTCGAGTGCGGCGCGTCGGGGCAAACCTTTAAGCACTTACTGCACTATGGGCGGTAAAGGGCCGTAAGGGGCTGCTTCGACGCGGGCCCGATGGGCCGTCGCGACAGTGCGCTCATGAAGAATGGGCCGCGTGATGCAGGCGGCAGATGCCGGTGCGGACGGTGTCCGGCGTTCCGGCAAGCGCCCCGGAGGGGCAACGAAACGAGAAAAGCGGGCCTGTCGGGCGGGCTTTCCTGTATGTGCAATTTCGGTCGAAGGGCCGGCCCGCAACGCGCGGACGGACTTCTGTCGAAATCGAATAGACAGAGATTGAATGTTGAAACAGGCGACATGATAGCACGATGGCGGATGATCGTGCAAATTGCCGGGAAACGCCCGTCAGGCGGGGCGTCCGGCGGGGGCGGCTCGGGTATGATCGGCGGCGCGCGGCAGGGCCGTGCAGCCCCCGGTGACGGGGGCCGAATTCACGAGGAACCGGATGACCGAACTGATGAGGATCGCGGCGCTGTTCGCCGCCACCGCGCTGGCCGAAATCGTCGGCTGTTACCTGCCGTGGCTCGTGCTGAAGGAGGGCCGGCCGGTGTGGTTGCTGGTGCCGGCCGCACTGTCCCTTGCGGTGTTCGCGTGGCTGTTGACGCTGCACCCGAGTGCGGCGGGGCGTACCTACGCCGCGTACGGCGGCGTGTACATCGCGGTGGCGCTGGTCTGGTTGCGGGTGGTCGACGGCGTCGCGCTGACCCGCTGGGACGTGGCCGGCGCGGCGCTCGCGCTCGGCGGAATGGCGGTCATCGCGCTGCAG
>NZ_JAAGPB010000063.1:0-27859 GCF_017104585.1 Burkholderia sp. Ac-20392 | reverse complement strand
CGGCTCGGCCGAGTTGCTCGGCCGGTTCTTCGACTGGACCTATGCGTACCGCTTCGGGCCCTGCGAACACGACACCGTCGTCGCAACACTGCGCGCCGACGACGGCACGCTGCTGTCACAGGCGTTCCATTTCCCGTCCCGCACGCATCCGGCCGTGCTGGCACGCCGTGAACTCGGGCTGGAAGCGTGCGTGTCGCGCACCGGTGACACGTGGCACGTCGACATCGACACACGGCACGTCGCGCGCCATGTGCAAATCGATGCGCCGGGCTTCGTGCCGCGCGACGACTGGTTCCATCTCGCGCCCGGCACGCCGGCGCGCGTCGCGCTCGTTCCGCTTGAAATGATCGGCAAGAATGAGGCCGCAGCCAATGAGCCGCCGGCCGTGGAAATCCGCGCTGTGAACGCCGCGCGCACGGTGCGCGCCACGCAGGCCGGTTGACGCGACGCTCGCGGTGGCTGAAAGCCGCGAGCGCCCCTGTCGAATCTCAGTCGGACGAGCCCGTGCCGCGCGGTCGCTCGATCCCGTATGCCTCCATCCAGCGATACAGCGTCGCGCGCGACACGCCGAGCTCGCGCGCTGAAGCCGCGACGCGTCCGCGCGTGCGCAGCAGTGCGGTTTCGATCGCCTCGCGCTCGATCGACTTGCGAATGTCGGCCACCGACGGTGACGCGGCATCGAGACAGTATTCGAGCTCGAGATCCTGCGCGGTGATCAGGCGCCCTTCCGTCATCACGACCGCGCGGCGCACGCGGTTGATCAGTTCGCGAACATTGCCCGGCCAGTCGTGCTTGTAAAGTGCGGTAATCGCATCCGTCGAGAAGCCGCGCACGCGATGGCGCGCATCGCCGCGGAAGCGTTCGAGCATGTGATGCGCAAGCAGCTCGATGTCCTTGCCGCGCGCGCGCAGCGGCGGCTGGTCGATGCGCATCACGCACAGACGGTGGAACAGGTCCGGCCGAAAGCGCCCCTCCTCCATCGCTTCGCGCAGGTCGACGTGCGTGGCCGACACGATCCGGACATCGACCGGCACCGGATCGCTGCCGCCCAAGCGATGAATTGCGCGCTCCTGCAGAAAACGCAGCAGGCTCGCCTGGCTCTCGTGCGGCAGGTCGCCGATCTCGTCGAGCAGCAGCGTGCCGCCGCTCGCCGCTTCGACATAGCCGATCTTGCGTGCATTCGCGCCGGTAAACGCACCGCGCTCATAGCCGAACAGTTCGGATTGCAGCAAATGCGGCGGAATGGCGCCGCAGTTGACCGCGACGAACGGGCCGTTGCGGCGCTCCGAATGGCGATGGATCGCGACCGCCGTCAACTCCTTGCCGGTCCCCGTTTCGCCGAACACGAACACCGGTGCGTCGGTGCGTGCGAAGCGCCGCACCGTATCGAACAGCCGCAGCATCGCGCTGCAGGTACCGACGATGCCTTTCTCTTCCGATTCGAGCCGTTCGCGGTCGCGCGCGAACAGGCATTCCATGCCGTACGCGTGGCCGACCGTATCGGCGATCCGCTGATGCGACGCGGGCAACGTGACGTAATCGAAGCAATAATCGCGCAATAGCGCGCGCACGTTCGGCGAAGCGGTCTGGCCGACGTCGATGAGTGCGACCCAGACGACGTCGCGCATCGACGCACAGGTCGACGCGATGCTGCCGATCGCGTCGGCATGGCCGCCGCTCAGGTCGAGGATGCCGCAGGTGATTTCGCCGGACGTATCGCGCAACTCGCTCGCCTGCGCGACGATCGATACCTTCCAGTCGCGTCGCGCCAGTTCCTTTCGGAGCATGACGGACGGCGACTGCGTCCAGTAAATCAGCGGACGCTGCCCGTTACCACTCCCCGCGTCGGCGATCTTATCGCGCGTTATTGGCATATTCATAACGAACCATCACTTTCTCCACTCCGCGAACCGTTCGCGTGCGCTGCGGCCGGCGGCGCGTGGCCACCTTTCCGCGCCGCGTTTCCGCGGCTTTGGCGAAGATCGAAACTGCACACGGCGAGAGCCCCCGGAGGTCGAGCCGGCTGTCATCCGGCCTCGTTGTCATCGAACTCGAAGGGAACGCGCGGCTGCGGGAGCCACGACGTTCCCGCTTTGACGCGACCCGCCGGCAGGCGGGGCACGTCGGCAAACGGAGCATCCGTCCGCATGTGCGTCGCGTCGTACACGACAGTCGCGCCCGATGCTGAACCGGATCGCGGCCAACCCCAAAGCGGAATGACCGTCGCACTTCATCCGTTCGTGAATTTACACCCCGTTTCGAGATGGTCTTGTTACCAAAAGATAATCCTGAATCATCCGGTTACGCAGCCGGTCGCCCCGCGCGACACACCTTTGGCTACTGAGATTTGATTCTCTCTCAGCATTCACGTCAATCAGTGGCAAATACTACATTTCCGCCAGAAAGGCACCCTCGATTGCGCGTGATTTTCACCGAAATCCTTTAAAAAGACCGGCACCGCACGCCACACGCCGCATAATCGCGCGCGCAGCCGGCCGGCTGCGCCGCCCGGGCACGGCGCACCGGCCGCCCAGCCGTTACACTCCGTAATCAACCCGCGCGATCGCCGCTCAGGTTCGCAGCGTCGTCTCGCCCTCCCGGACCGGCCGATCGCGCGTGCCGTCCTCGGTCGACGCCTCGTCGCGCGGCGTGAAGCCGGCGGGACCGGCCATCTCCTCCTGCAACGCAACATAGCCATTCATCACGAAGCGCGTGAACTCGTCCCGAAAGCGCGCCGAGCCGAAGAACTCGGCATTCGCGCGACACGCATGCGGATCGATCGCCCCGCGCGGCAGCGCTTCGAATCTGGCAAGCGCATCGACCAGTGCGTCGACCGTCTGCGCGCGGTAGAACAGGCCCGTTGCGCCGGCGACCGGCCACGGGCGCACCGACTCGCGCACGCCGCCCTTCCCGTACGCAATCACGGGCGTGCCGCATGCCTGCGCCTCGACCGGCGAAATGCCGAAGTCCTCTTCCGCGGCGAACACGAATGCACGCGCACGCTGCAGGTGGTCGTGCAGCACATCGAACGGCTGGTAACCGAGCAGCGTGACGTTCGGCCCGGCCAGCGCGCGGATCTTCGCCATCTCCGGCCCGTCGCCGATCACGACGAGGCGGCGTTCCGGCGTACGCGAGAACGCGTCGACGATCAGGTCGATCCGCTTGTAAGGCACGAGCCGCGACGCGGTGAGGTAGAACGCCTCCTTGTCCGGCCGTAGCGACAGGTGGTCGACGTCGACCGGCGGATAGATCACCGTCGCCTCGCGCCGGTAGGTCTTGCGGATGCGGCGCGCGATGAAGTTCGAATTGGCGGCCACGCGATCGACGCCGTTCGCCGAACGCGCATCCCAGTTGCGGATGTAATGCAGCAGCGCGCGCGCGATTGCCGATTTCAGCCCGCGTGCGAGCCCGGCCTCGTTCAGGTACTGGTGCTGCAGGTCCCACGCATAGCGCACCGGCGAATGCACGTAGCTGGCGTGGAACTGGTCCGGGCCGGTGAGCACACCCTTCGCAACCGCATACGAACTCGACAGCACGACATCGTACGCCGACAGGTCGAACTGTTCGATGGCCAGAGGAAACAACGGCAGGTAGCTGCGGTAGCGCTTACGCGCGAACGGCAGCTTCTGGATGAAGGACGTGCGCACCGCGCGGCCGCGCAGGCAGTCCCGATCCTCGAGGAAATCGACGAGGCTGTAGACATCGGCCTGCGGAAAGCAGTCGATCATGTGCGCCAGCACGCGTTCGGCGCCGCCAGGCACGACCAGCCAGTCGTGAACGATCGCAATCTTCAAGTACCGCTCCCGATTCTCCATTGACGTTCGATAAAGGCGAGCCGCGCGACGCGGCCGCCATACCGTGGCAATTATCGGAAAGCACCGGCACCGCCGATGTGTGCTAGCGGACATTACGACGCTGTTGGCGGACGACGCCATGCTCGTGCGAACCCCGAGCGTGGGTAAGCTTTCGAACAGACCGGCGCGCGCGGTATCCGCATCATGATCATCGCCGCTTCGCACTGGACGAACGTATTCGTGCGGCACGGCGTGCTGAAGGTTTCACACGAGGACCGCATCATGGAATGGCATTGTTGTGAATTCGAACATCTGAGCGCCGTCGATCTCTATGCAATCCTGCGCGCACGCAACGCCGTGCTGGTCGTGGAGGATGCGCATACCCATCTCGACATCGACGGCAAGGACGCGGGCGCATTGCACGTCTATGCGACCGTACGCAACGGCGACGTGGCGGAAGTCGCGGCTTACGCACGGCTCCTGCCCGGCGACGACATCGATCCGGACGTCGTGATCGACAAGGTACTGACGAGCGAAGCGTGCCGTGACGGCGATACGCTCGAACACCTGCTCGAACGCGCGCTGACCGCCGCGCTGGCCGCATGGCCGGACGCCGCGCTGCGCATGCACGTTCCCGCGCCGCGCCAGGCGTTCTACAAACGCTTCGGATTCCGCAAGGCATACGGGCCGTATCTCGAACAGGGTGCGCCGTTCGTCGGCATGATCCGGCCTGCCGACCGCACCGCCGGCGCGCTGCGCCAGCTGCTGTCCCGGACCATTTCGGCGGCCCGGCCCGGAAACGAAGACGCGCGTGCCGACGGCCGCGTACGCAACCTGCTGCCCGCCGATACCGGAGCCAACCGATGACACGCACCCTACGCCCGGTTCCCGCCCCCGACCTTCCACGCATCCTGCCAGTCATCCTCGCCGGCGGGTCCGGCACGCGCCTCTGGCCGCTGTCGCGCGAACAGTATCCGAAGCAGCTGATCGAGCTGACCTCGAACGAATCGCCGTTGTCCGCGACGGCGCGCCGCCTGAACGGCATCGCGAACGCGGTGCTGGGCGACACGCTGTTGCTGGTGTGCGGCGAACAGCATCGCATCATGAGCGCCGCGCAAGTGGTCGACCGTGCGGCGCCCGCCCGCATCCTGCTCGAACCCGCGGCGCGCAACACGGCACCGGCGCTCACGCTTGCCGCGCTCGACGCCAGCGAGCTCGAGGACGATCCCGTGCTCGCGGTGATGCCGGCCGATCACGTGATCGCCGATGTCGGCGCGTTCCAGGACGCGATTGCGCGCGCGGCACGTTATGCGCAGGAAGGCGCGATCGTCACGCTCGGCGTGCTGCCGCGCCGCGCGGAAACAGGCTACGGCTATATCCGGGTCGGCGAGCCGCGGACGAGCCGCCACGGCGGACAAGGCGGTTATTCGATCGGACGCTTCGTCGAGAAACCCGACGCGGCGCTCGCCGAGCGCTATCTGCAGTCGGGCGACTACTGGTGGAACAGCGGCATTTTCGTCACACGCGCATCGGTCTGGCTCAAGGCGATTCACGCACTGGCGCCCGAGATCCATGCGGCCTGCGAGTCGGCGTGGCGCGCGGGCGTCGCCGACGATCCGTTCTTCCGGATCGACGCCGCGGCCTTCGACGCCTGCCCGTCCGACTCGATCGACTATGCGGTCATGGAGCGCCTGGCCGACAGCAGCGAACTCGGCATCGAAGGCATCGTGGTGCCGCTCTCGGCCGGCTGGTCGGACGTCGGCACGTGGGATGCGATCTGGGAAATCATGCCGAAGGACGACCACGGCAACGTCGCCCGCGGCCCGATCGTGTTCGAGGATACGCAGGACAGCCTCGTGCGTTCGGAAGGCCGTCTCATCGCGTGCGTCGGCATGAAGGATGTCGTCGTGATCGAAACGCCCGACGCGGTGCTCGTCGCGAACAAGCACGACGTGCAGCGCGTGAAGAACATCGTCGCGCGCCTGAAGAGCGACCGGCGCCCGCAGGCGAGCGAACACCGCAAGGTGCAGCGCCCGTGGGGACATTACGATTCGATCGATCTCGGCGAGCGGTTCCAGGTGAAGCGGATCGTCGTCGAACCGGGCAAGCGGCTGTCGCTGCAGATGCACTATCACCGCGCCGAGCACTGGATCGTCGTGCACGGCACGGCAAAGGTGACGCGCGGCAACGAGACCTTTCTGCTCAGCGAGAACGAGTCGACCTATATCGCCGTCGGCGAAGTCCATCGCCTCGAGAATCCCGGCCGCATTCCGCTCGAAATCATCGAAGTGCAATCGGGCAACTATCTCGGCGAAGACGATATCGTGCGCTTCGACGACCAGTACGGGCGTCCGGTCGTCGACACGCTGCCGGAAACGCACGCGGCGCCGCTCGCTGCACCGGAACCGCAGGTGCAAGTGACAGAGGGAGACGTCGTGCGGTAATCGCGTGCCGCGCACGCCGGCGCGTGCATCGATGCGTCAATCGATGCCGCGCTGCGGCGGGCGCGCCTGCCTGAGCGCTTCGCGCACATGGGGCAACGCCGCCGTGTCGGCCCCGACCACGTCGACCGACGCCAGATGCATGACCGCCGCCTTGCACTGCTCGGCCTTCGCGCCACCCGAGGCACAGCCTCCGTCCCCACCCACCTGCACCGGCTCCCCGCCGATCGCGGACAACCGGTTATCCGCGATCCGGTACTGCGACACGTTTCCCCACACGCGAATGCCGGCAAACCGCGCGTGCGACACGCGGTTGCCGATGACGACCACGCGCGTCACCGAGCCCGACCACGTACTGACGTCGATCGCGGCCTGCTGTGTGAGCGGGCGCGGATCGGTCCGGCCCACCTCGGTCTGGATGGACGAAATCACGTTGTTCTCGACCCGGACGTCGGACGCGCCGTAGGTTCGGTAACTATCCTCCTGCGCAACGAGGATCCCTGCACTGACCTGAACGTCACGCACGATGTTGTTCGAGATCGTCACGTCCGCGCCGCCGACCACCGTGATCCCGCGCCCCCACGTGTTGCCTTCGAGCGAGTTGCCGGTAATCAGCACGTTGCGGCTCAGCGCCCCGTCGGCCTGGTAGCTCACCACGGCGATCATGTCGTCGCCGGTACCGCGCACGACATTGCCCTGGACCAGCACGTTGCGCGTGCCGTGCGTCATGTGAATGCCGTCCGCGAGTGTCGAGTGCACCTGATTGCCGACGATCGCGACGTCCGATCCGCCAAACACGAATATGCCCGCGCTGGCACCGCCGTCGATGACGTTGTCGAGCACCTGCACGTCGTGCCCCGTCACCTCGACCTTGGTCGACTCCGGCGTGTCGAGACGCGTCGTGCCGGTTCCCTTGAAATGAAACCCGACGAGCGTCGTACCGTCCCCCCGCATCTCGATCGCCTGATTGCCGGGATCGGTCGCAATCAGCGTTGCGCCGAAACCCGACAGCACGACATGCCGCTGCCGCACGACCAACGAACGGCCGACAACATACCGTCCGGGCATGAACACCAATCGCTGGCCCGGCTGCAGCGCGTCCAGCGCGCGCTGCACGGCATCAGCCTGATCGGCTGCATCCGGGGCGGGATGAATGTACGCATCGGGTAGGTCCGCATGAATCGCACGCGGTGCGGGTGCGGTGGATACGGCTTCGGCGAACCCCGGCCACGACAGCCCGCCAGCCATCATCATGCCGGCTATGCCCATGCATACACGAGACAGGTATTGCGATCCGCGCATATCGAATCATTTCCATGGAACGAACTGACCCACGCGTCCGCGAATCCGCCCGGCGGAATCAGCCGGTCGCATCGCCCGATGCGAACACACGACTTCCCCGACGCGACGTGAGCGTACGCGCAAGCTTCACGAACGGAGCTTCACACAGTCGGTAGCCGGCCCACGCCAATGGAATCAAAGGCACGATCGGTACGATCATGTAAAGGCCAAGCGGCCATCCAACGATGTGGAAACGCTGACACAACCAGAAAGCCACGAAAAGCGGAAGACTGTGCAACAGGTAGACCGAGTAACTGATCTTTCCGATCCACGAAAGCAGACGGATGCGAAGCTTCAGCAAGGTTGCCAGTATCGCGAATGTCGCGACGCCGATCATGTAAGCGAGCGAAATAGGAAGATGAAACGCGTTGTGATGACGCCAATCCTCGATGGCCCCCACCAGCGCTATGCCGACGACCGGTATCGTCACGCAGGCGACCGCCGACCTGTAAGTCAGCGATAGTCGAGACAGTGCACCGCTCCTGGCCAACCTGATGCGCAGCAATTGCGAAGGATTGTCATACGCCATCCGAAAGCAGGCGCCCCAGAACATGATGCCGAGGTGGTACGGCATGGTCTTGTACTGACTGAGAAGATCCGCCGGGAAGAGTCGCAATTTCAGCGTCAGCACAAACAGCCCGCACAGCCCGATCGTGACAAGACACAAATGGAGCATCCGGTGAAGCGCCCCGCACCAGAACAAAATCAGACACAACCCGTAAAAATACAACTCCGTTTCCAGCGTCCAGCCATGAGGCAGGATCAGGCTTTCCCCAAACGCGGCCGGAATCATGGTCACGTTGGCCAGTAAGCCGTGAACGTCCATTCTTTTGTCGAACAGATACCAGTGAACAAAATACCCGGCAGGAAGCGCCAGCCAATATGCCGGATACAGTCGAAGGAATCGTCGAACGAGAAACCGCTTCGTGCCCGCGCCGATCTCGCCGTGCAGGCTGGTTGGAATCAGCATGCCGCTGATCGCAAAGAAAACGACTACCCCGATTCTTCCGAAATTCACGGAACGCTGCAGGGTGTCGAGCACATACTGTGAGCCGGCAAGGGGGACGAACCGTTCGGCAAAGTGCGTCCAGATGACGAGGATCACCGCAACGGCACGCATTGCGTCGATATGGTCAAACCGCTCCGAATCCTTCGCTTTTGACATGACTGGAATGATGAAGACTCAAGGTACAAGACTGCCCGCCTGCAAGACCGGACCATCCATTTCCGACCTTGACGAAGCAGACAGAGGCGCACTGCACATGCTCACAATCAAGCGATCGCCGAGCGGGCTTCGACAACTTCCTCGCGGCCCGCACCGCTGAACGACGAAAACACACGCTGACGAAAGGCCTCGGGATGGCCCGGCGTGGTTCATTTGACGTCTGAATGCTTCGCATCGACCCAATACCACCACGCGAGTGCGAGAAGCGCATAAAAAACCGTGCGCGAGCCGAACATCATCCAGTATTCGCCTTGCTGGACGGCGAAGGTCGCATATGAAAAGACCTTCGCCATCAGCCATAGCATCACGACCCCGCCGCGCATCGCAACCACGATCTGCAGCGCGCCGAGCGCGCCGTACACCAGGCCGGTCATCGCGACGAAGAGCGCGCCCCCGGCATAGCCGAACCAATACACGGGCACCGCCATGTTCCCCATCGTGAAGGTGACGTCGTCGAACATGTAGGCCCTGAGCACGCTTGGCTCGGTGTACGACTTCATCAGGTCACGCAAGCCGCTCGGTTCGGAGTCGTCGAAAAACGTCGGCATGGTCCAGGAGCCGAGCGAGTGCACGAATCGCCAGAATGCATCCGTGCCACCGAGCCTCGGCGCCGTGAACAATTGCGCGTCGTTGTCGACCACGTACCACGGCTGGCCCTGCAGCAGGAAGCGCGAAGAGAGCATGTCGGTTACTTCAAGCCCCTGCCCCCTGTAGGAGTAGACGATGGAAACGGCACCGAGCAATAGCGCCAATCCCGCACCGATACCCAGATAACGAACGACCGGCTTGCCGTTCATCGCATGAATCGAAATGAACGGGGCAAGCGAGCACAGCCCGATGTGCAGCACTGCCATGAATTGCTCGCCATGCATCACGTTGAGCGCCAGGTCGACGGCCATCGTCAGGATCGCCGCCGCCCGGATGCGCTTGTCGGAACTGGTGGCGATGGTGCCCAGCAGAAAGCCCATGAAGGACTGATTGTTCAGGAACAGGTTGAACATCATCCCGTTCGATGAATCATTCCGCAGCGCATATCGATTGATGCCGGAAAACAGCGAGAACCCCGACGTCAGACCGGCGATCACACCGATCGCGATAATCGTGGCCGCGAGTCCGAACCCTATCGCGATGCTGATCGGTTGCAACGTTATCCGCGCCCGGATCGACGCCCGCACCGGGCGTTCGTCCAGAAATCGACCGAAGGCAACGAGCGCACAGACGACAAAAACCACGTAGAACGACAGGAGCCGGCTGAATGCCCCGGTCGCGTCGCCGATGACATCGGTTTCCGTCAGATAGCCACCGTCCTCCAATCCCACGCCCGCAAGGAATGCGGTCATGGCGATCGCCAGCACGTAAAGCATCGACACGGCAAACACCGGGCGCGATCTGACCAGGCCGACGAGCCCCAGTGTTGCCAGCAGCAACGTGCACAGGGCGCTCGATTTCGCCATTCCGAGCGCCGGCATCGCCGCGTTGAACAGCAATGCCAGCGTGAAAAGCGTCAAACCAATCACGCCGGTGGCAGACACGAAGCCGCCGCTGCCTCCCAATGTTCCCGTCGTCTTACCCATCGTGCCGCAACCCGAAATTCGTTCCTTCCTTCACGCACCTGCACCATGCAGCTGCGAGCCGATCGCAGGAGATCAGGGACGTGGCGAACTGCATCCGGGAACGCATGGCCGGCCCGGGCGCAACGAACGACATCGCTCGCGCCGTATCCGTATCGACCTGACGTTTGCTTCCCACCACGGCCCGATTGCTCATCTGCCACGCTCCGCGCCAGTCAATATCACGCAACGTTTCTGAGCAGCTCCTTTCTGACTCGCGTCCATGCCCTGAACAAAAACGTATCGGATGCCACATGGCGAGGACTGACCTGCGTCCGCGTTTCCTTCGCCTGTCGACTGGCGTTCGCGTAATAGCCGTAGCGAAACGGTGAGGGCTCGAAGCCATTGAACACCAGGCCATCCACATCCGCGCCGAACTTCTTCAGGTTCTCGATCGCTTCCTCCACACCGGCGTAGCTGACCGACCCTTGCCTCACCACCATCAGCGTGATGTCGGCGAACCTCGACAAAATGGCGACGTTTGCGGCCGGATGGGCCATTGGCGCATCCACGATGATCAGGTCGTACGCGCCTCGCAGTGAAGTGAACAGCGCGTCCAGCTTGTCGGTGCCGTACAGGTTCCGCAAAGGCTTGCCCCCTTTTCCGGCAGGCAGCACGTCAAGATTGTCATGAACGCGCGAGATCGCCTTCTTGAGATCGAGCGGGCCTGTCAGCACATCCGACAAACACTTCTCGGCTTTCAACGGCAGGCATCGCTCAATGCTCGCCTGGCCCGCACTCGCACGCACAAGCAAGGTCTTGATGCCGCTATCGGCGGACAAACAGGCAAGATTGGCGGAGATCATCGACTTGCCCTGCCCCGGCTCGGGAGACGTAATCAGGACGGTCTTTGCGCTGCCTCGCTCGGTGGTCATCCTGCAATGCAACAGCAAGGCCAGATCCGCAATTGCTTCGGCGAGCGGCGTATCCGGATGCTCCCTCACGGCCATGAAAGCCGACCTGTCGTTCAAGTCGGCCTCGATCTGTTGAGGCGATGACGGGAGTACGCCAAGCATCGGGACGCCCACCATCGATTCCAGGTGCTTCGGATCGCGAACGCGCCTGAAAAACAATGCATAGCCCTGCGCCACGGCAACGCCCAGTACCAGTCCGACCACCGCGCCCAGCACGATCACGAGCATTCGCTTCGGCCGAATCGGCTTGTCGCTCACATCGGCCTTGTCGATGATCGCCGCATTGCCGACCGTGCCTGCTTTCGCAATCTGCAACTGCTGCGTGTTGTTCAGCAAGCCGACGTACAGCTGGTTATTGACTTCGACGTCTCGCGCCAGACGCAAATAGGTTTGCTGCTGCGACGGCAAATGCGCCACTTTGCTTTTCAATTCGGCCGACTGCTGATCGAGCGTCTTCAGCTTGTTGACGACGGCCGCGATCTGGGGCTGCCCGGCAACATACTTGGATGACAAGTCCTGATACTCGAGCTTGGCTTCGAGCCGCGCCTTGTCGACGAGCGCCAATTGGTCAATGAGCAGCCTGACGTCGCCTTGCGAATCGATCGACCCTTGCGAATTGCGGAACGTGTTCAGCGCCTGCTCCGCCTGCTCCAGCCGCGCCTTCACGGCCGGCAGCTGCGCGTCGAGGAATGCCTGGCTGCGCTCGGCATCCTCCGAGCGCCGTTTCGCGTTGACATCCAGATAAGCCGCGGCGATGGCGTTGAGCAGTCGCGCGGCAAACACCGGATCGGGATCCTCGAGATTGAGCTGCATGATGCCCGACTGCCGCTTCGTTTCGGCCCCGCTCAACTTGGTCAGGATGGCGTCGAGTCGCACGGGCGTGGCAACCCGCCGTACACGGAACTCCGTACCGGCGCGCGCCACGATCCGCGACACATCCACGCGATAACCGTTACCCTCGCTCGGCGTGCCGATTTCCCCCTTCAACACCTCCTGACCATCGCTGTCCTTCAACACGAACCGGTTGCCTTCGAGGTAATCGAACTCCAGCTTTTTGCCAAGCTGTGCTTCCGGGACATCGAATTTGCTGAATTCGACTCGTTCACCGCCCCACGCCCAGAACGGCGTATTGAACAGCGGAATGACGAGACCACTCGCATCTTTCGACAGGATCGAACCCAGAAAACCCGCTACAAGCGGAATCCGGTTACTGACTGAAACTTCCGCCTGCGCGGCGGTTGCCTCGATCGCCTGGGTGACGACCGTGCGCGAACGAGCGATATCGATTTCGCCGACTACGGCAGAATTCTGAATATCCAGTGCATTCGAAATCTCGGAGAGCGAACCCAGCGCGCTATGCTTGTTTTCCTGGACCTGTATCAGGGTATCAACCGAGTAAATCGGCGTCGCCGAAATGGCATAAACAAATGCCAACAGCAGACACCCCAGGAAAACAGAAATAAACGCCACTCGATAATAAAATACATTTTCGAGCAATTCGGCCAGTGTAAAGCGGGACGCGTCGCGAGAAATATTTCCCGCTCCGTCCCGGTACTCATTCGGCGAAGGTCGATCCAATGCCATGCATAAACTCCCAAATTGCCACCTTGCCGGGCTTCACGTGGCGGCGCGTGCTCGTGGCCATGCGTGCCGCGCGACGCACGCCAGGTCGCGCCATCCCGGGCGCCTGCCCTGCATCCGGCCGTAGATCGGCAAAAAGTACGTCACTGAACCGTCGCCCCGGGAACACCAATGATTCTGTTTGTCCCGGCCACTATGCGATAAATGCCCGGTACGCTAAGTGCGATGGCTTACATTAATAAGCACTGGTGGTGCAAATCACTGGGTTGCCAACCTGTCTCGTGCTATGTTAAGTACGCGTTGTTTCCGCTTCCGGCAGCCCATGACAATACTGTGGCTTGACGGCGCAATCAGAAATGTGACGTGAATACGTCTTTTCATATCATTCATCGCGTCACCTCGATTTGACGATCTTTATCAAACAAGGCGACACAGGACCATTGATATCGGGGTGTCGAGATGAAAAATCTTCCGATCTAGAAGGCACGGCGATCATTAAATTTATTTAAATTGTTTCTGAATACAGGCCTACCCGGCCGGCAGATCGGCCGGCTTACCATGCTGAATGACGATATGAACAACCCCCAGCTATTCGATGCGCCCGCGCTGAAAAAGAACGACCCTGCCGTGCGTCGAATGCGCGCCGCGATCTCCCTGGCGATGTCCACCCTGCTTTCAGCGTGTGCGTTTGCGCCCGGCCAGCACATGGCGGAGCCGGCTGCGTTGCCGGTCACGACCGCCGACAATGGCGACGTGACCAGCGACATGAAGGTCGCGGTCAAGCAGATCGATCTGACGCTGATCAACCAGATTCACACGGAACAGAAGCTCCTTCCCGCGCGGTCGATCCCGAGCAATTTGCTCGGCAAGCCGGGGGCCTACAAGCTCGGCCCGGGTGACGTGTTGCAAATCACGGTTTGGGATCACCCCGAATTCGCCGCCGCTGTCGGCCAGCCGACGCAGAACACGAAGCCCTCCGACGCAGCGCCGGGTTTCGTTGTCGATAGCGACGGCAACGTGCAGTTTCCCTACGTGACGCGACCGATCCACGCGGCCGGAAAGACCGCGGCGCAGGTCCAGCGGGAACTCGATGCCGAACTCAGGAAGGTGTTCGTCAAACCACAGGTGACCGTTCGCGTGGCATCGTTCCGTGCCGAGCAAGTGTATGTGGACGGCGAAGTACGCACCCCTGGCTCGCAGACGATCAACGACATTCCGATGACACTGGTGGAAGCGGTCAATCGCGCGGGCGGCTTTGCGCCGACCGCGGATCAGAGTCGCGTGACCGTCACGCGCAACGGCGAGATCTATCCGGTGAATGTCGCGCAGATGATGAAGACCGGCAAAAGTCCCGCCGCCATCATGCTGCAGCCAGGCGACCTGCTGCATGTGGGTGCTCGCGACGACAATCCCGTCTATGTCATGGGTGAAGTGAACAAGCCGCTGGCCGTGCCGCCCCTGCGCGATGGCTCGCTCACCTTGAGTGCAGCGCTTTCGGAGGCCGGGCAACTCAATCAGCAGACGTCGAACGCCCAGCAGGTTTTCGTGCTGCGCAAGGCCGCCGACAGCGAGCCGGTCATCTTTCACCTCGACCTGAAGTCGCCCGTCTCGATGCTGCTCGCGAATCAGTTTCCGCTCGCGTCGAAGGATATCGTGTATGTCGACAACACCGGCCTGGTCCGCGCGAGCCGCGTGCTGAACCTGTTGCTGCCGGCGATCAGCGCGGGGTTGACCGGGGCGCTCGTCACCAAGTAACCGGAAGATCGACAGGACGGGAACCGCGACGCCTGTCGACTCGCATTCCGCCATGGCAGCAGCGTGGAAGGATCGCGAGTCCAACGCATCACGCTGCCAGCGTCGCCGCCCCGGCAGCGCGCAAATCGCATCAACCCGAACGCGCAGACAGATTGATCAGGCCGACCCGGTCACGACAGAGTACATACGCGAGCGCGATAGCGACGGCCGATTCGGCGATCAACACCGCGATAGCCGCCCCGCGCTCCGCGAACAGCATCGCAAGCGGCGGCAGCAGCGTCACGTTCAACACCCCGGACGAGATCAGGATGATGCTGAAGGCGCGCTTCATGCCCATCGGCAACATGGTTTGAACGCCGAACAGGTCGGTCATGCATGCCATGAACGGCACCAGCGCCAGACAACGCAGTACGCCGACCGTCGGCGCAAACGAGCTGCCGTACAGGATCCGCACGACGAATGGTGCGCTAGCGTAGATCGTTGCCGACATGGCCAGCACCAGCGCGCCCTGCAGCACGATCAGCTTTCGCAAGAACGCAAACGCGTCGTCACGCGCGTGATGCATCAGGTACGTCACGTGCGGATAGGTTGCGGCTCTCAGCGGTTGAAGCAGGCCGACCGCGGCCCGAATCAACTTGTCACCCGCCGCAAAATAGCCGGCGGCGACACTTCCCGAAACGATACTCAGCAGAACGGTATTGGTCGATGCGTAGAACGAGATCGACGTCGATGCCAGAAATACCTGTGAGCCGCCTTTCAGTGCGGCAGCGATGTCGGCGAACCGCACGCGGACGGCTTCGATCTCGCGACGGAAGAACAGGTACGCAAGCAACGTCACCCCGCAAAGCAGCGGCACCGCAGCGTTGATGGCGACCGCGTGCAGGAGATCGTCCGGCGTGCGCACCCACATGAAGAAGGCCGCGACGCTGCATGCACGGTACACGACCACCGTGGCACTGTAGACGCTCAACTTCTGGATGCCCTGAAAGTACCAGCCCGGTGTAAGCGCGGCGCCCACCGCCATCCCGAAGCCGATCAGCAGGGCCGTGCGTTCTGCCGCGAAATGCGGAATGAGCAGGGTCAGGGCGACGAGTACGGCGAAGCCGGCGACCGTGATCGCCCATTGGGCACAAACCGTTGCCCAGAAAATGCGGGATCGTTCCACCCTGCCGTCCGCCAGCGCGACACGGGGCGTCGCGGTCAGGTCGAAGCTGTAATTGGCAAGGTTGATGAAATACGTCGTCACCGCCAGCACGAACGACAACCGTCCGTATTGCAGCGGGCCGAGTACGCGCGTCAGCAGGGGCAACGTGACGAGCGGCACGACGTACGTCGAGATTTGCAACGCGAACAACAACGCAAAATTTTTTCGGACAGCGGTCATCGTGCTTTCTGGGCTGAGAGGAAACAGTGTGCCGCGACTTTCAATGTGCCCACATTCACGGTACATCCCTACCGATGCCGAGTACGGCACACAGCGACGACGCGTAGCATTCGACCGAGTAACGCGACCAGTCGTAGTGACGATTTTCGCTATCGAGGTGCGCGCGCAGTTCGGCGAGCGCGCGCGAGAAGCCTTCGGACGTGTTCCGGTAGAGAATCTTGTTGCCGATCTCGTCGCCAAAGGTCGACAGGCTTCCGATGTCATGCACGAGCGCCGGCAGGCCGAGCATCGCCGCCTCGACGATCACGAGCGGGGCATTTTCCACCCAGATCGACGGCAACACGAGCGCGTCGTGCGTGGGTAGCGCGGCGAACAACGTTGCATGATCGAGGCGCCCGGCGAAACGCAGCCGCCCCGACTCGACGAGTGTCGCGTGATGTGTCTCGAGGTGGGCCCGCTCCGCTCCGTCGCCATAGACAGTCAGCGACGCAATCGCATCGCCGGCCGATTCGCTCATGAGCGCGAGAAACCGGCCGAGGCCCTTGTCCGCGTCCACACGACCGACGAATGCCAGATCGAGGCGATCGCCCCGGGCGGGTTTGGGCGGACGGGGAACCAGCGTCGAATCGATCGGATTCGGCACCAGCGTGGCGCGTGTTCGGCCACCCTGCGCAATGAGGTCGCGCATGAACGGACTCGGACAGAGAATCTCGTCAAACAGGCCACGCGGGTCGAACAGCGCATTGACCGCATGCCAGTGCAGCTTCTTCGCGACATCGTGAACAAAGCCGCGCGGGCTCGCCGTGAGAGCGATGCGCCGGCCGCGATGCAACTGGTCGATCGGCAACGGCTGCGCGCGCCCGCGGGAATAGATCAGCAGGCTCGGGTTGTAGAACAGCAAATGGTAATCGTGCGCGGTCATGAACAGACCACATCCCGAGTGCCGCTTGTAGCGAGCGAGCACGGGCAGAATCGCGCTCGACAGCAGGTTGTGGTAATTGTGTACGAGGATGCGTTGCGGGCGAAATCGATCGAGCAGCGTGAGGAGCGCACGCGCTGCGGCACGTGACCATGCACGTGCGCGGCCGCCGCCTGCGACATCGGGCAATGCACGCTCGTCGAAGGTTTCGACCACCACGCCGTGGCAAGCACGAAGCACGTCGACGGACACCCGGTACACTTCCTCGCCCCCGCCCTTCCGAACGAAGTCGTTGATCACCAGCACATGCATCACGATCGACCTCGGTGGACGCAATGTCGCGATTGCGATGCCACGTCGTCGCCTGCATGACCGGGCCCGACGTTCGCTCGCTCGTTTCGCGAACCGGCGTCATCCCGTGTCGCCTGCGCAAGATCGTGCGTTACCCGCTGGCGGTGACGCCTATCCCACTTTCGATGTGCCAGACACGCTTGCTTCATTGTCATTCCTGGACGGAGTCGCGATGGCGCTTGCGAACCGGCAACCCCATGAAAATTCGACACGGTCAGGATAAGGTGACCGAAGCAGCGGATCTGTTCGTCCGGTTACGTTAGCGGGAGACTTTGGCAAAACCACCACCGGCCGACGCCCCGTTGCCGCGCTCCCGAGACGCTCGCACGAGAGAGACGTCGCGATCGCCGCCCGGTCGGTCCTGCGTGCGACGTCTGCTCGAACGTCATGAGGGCGCGTGCTCCGGTTGCGCGGGTACCGAGAATTCGGCCGGCGCGTACCAGGAGGCCAGCAGCTCGGCGCAACGGGTGACCACGTACTGCGCAGCGGCGTTGCCGTGCAACGAATGGTCGAGCGTGTCCTGCAGGTCGACGGATACGTTCGGCCAATGCGCGAACGCACGGGATGCGGGGCCAAAATGCCGAACGAGCGCGTCGACGCCCGTATCGAACGTGCCGTAGACGAGATGGGTACGGATGCCGCCAGTCGACATGCCACGCAGCAATCCCCGAGGCGTCTCGTTACCCGGCCGCCAGCCGAAATGCTCACCGACCCGCTTGACGGGCACGGTCATGATGCCCGCGACCAAACGGAACAGCGCACGCAGGACCGGCCGTGGATCGCGCCCTTCGAGTATCAGCCGACGCAGCTTGTGGCGGCTGCGCAGCGACGCCCAGTAGCCGCGCATCGAATTTGTCTGGTTATTGACGGCATCCGCGAGCGTTGCTCCGCGCGGCCAGATGAAAACCGGAAGATTGACCGCAATCACGCCGGCGAAATGCTCGCGCGCGGCGGCATGAAGTGATGCGTACGCGCCAGAGCAAATCCCGAACGCAACGATTTCGCGATGCCCCTGCTCTTTCAACCAGTCGGCTGCGGATGCGATATCGACAATCACCTGATCCGAATACGGGATGTCGGACTGATCGTCTCTCGCACGCGGGCCGCTGTCGCCGATGCCGCTCGAATCGATACGCAGGCTGCTGATACCCGATGCCGCGAGCGACCGGGCAAGTCGAACCGCAAACCGACCGTCGGCGACATGCGGATTGGCCGCCGTATTGGTAATCAGCAGGGTCGGCGCGGCAGCGCGTCGGATGCTGCCGGCCGGTTCGCACAGCACGCCAGCCAATCGCCCTGGCCCCACGGAGATCAACCGTTCGATACAGCCCTCCCCGGCCAGCGTCACGGCCGACTCGGATTCCCGCACGGGAACGCGAACGGCCGCATCGGAACCGTCGTCGATCCAGTTCGCGATCGTGTCGAGCAATCCGTCGGGTAGCCGCGACCAGACCGGCTCCCTCATGATGCTGCCCCAATCGGGGCAGGTCCGAACATCGACAGAAACACCGCGTGCCTGTAGCGCATCCGACAAGGCAGGCGCGTCGCCGTACGGCGCATCGACGAGCAACGCGCGCGACGGCAATGCCTGAAACCGCCCCGCAGACTCGCACAGGTTGATGCCTCGAAGGGCCGCGACGAGATCATCGGGATACGCGTGCCCGAGCACATGGAGGGGCCGCTCCTCTCGAATCGCATCCCGCACGGCAGGCGGCGCGTTATCGAGCCAGCGTTGCGCGACGAGAGAAAGCTCGCGCAGGTAGCCGCGGCCGCGCACCACGGGCGCCAGCGCAACGAAGCGCGTGAATCCGGGGAGGCCGTCCGCGGCGAGGAGCGCCAACGCGGCACCGGCGCGCACGCCGACGAGCGTCAGCGTGTCCGGCACGACACGCTCGCGCAACGCATCGACGGCATGCCGAACGCTCGCGAGCATATGGTCGAAGCGGTCGGCGTCGTGTTCGTCGCCCAGCGAGTCGCCGCTCGCCGGATAGTGGAATCGCAGCACCGGAAAGCCGCGATCGGCGAGATGCTCGGCGAGCGAGCGCACGAGTTTGTGAAGCCAGAGCGCCTCGTGACCGAGCGGCTCGCAAATCACGATGCCATGCGGGCGATTGCCTGCGTGAAACCAGCCGACACATCCGTTGAACTGAATGGGTGTCATGATCCGGTCCTTGCGCTGTACACCTGATGGCGCGATGCGCTGCTGGATGCCTGCCGGATACCTCGAAGCAGGCATCCGGGTACCGGAAACGACTGCACATGCGTCCGTGCGAACTTCAACTTGCGGCCACAACGAGGCTGCCCGTTCGCGCGGCCGCACAAGACAAATCGGGAACGACTGACGTTGCGACGATGCGAGCCGATTCCCCGTAACCGGCTCCGTCCTTGCGTATCGATTTGGGTTCCCACAAAAACGCCCGTATGTGAAAACACCCGCGTACCCGACCGGGTCCGGCGAGTGCCTGTCGAGGATCGCCTGACCTGCAAGCGCCTCTGGGTTGAGATTGGTCTTGGTAATTTTTTGGTCGGATGACGTTACATTTCCGTTCCTTCCCCCCGGATCAGCCTGACACGCCAGACACGGCGGCCCGCTCGAATATCGACGATTAGGCCACTCAATCCCGACAAATTTCGTACGCCACATTACATTTGTACAACGCGCCTTCGCGGACCTGCGGCGCCACTGTCATGCAAGGCTCGCCGCCGATCGTGCGCGGTCGCCCCGACCGACCACCCGGCACGGGTGGACGATGTGACGCGCGCCCGTCGACGTGTAGACCTGGGCTCGACTGCCGGCCCCATGGCCGCACCGTACAGGTCCGCCGTCCGTTCAACGCCGCCCATGTGACCAAGCGCTTCGCCCGGATTCATCGCCCATCGGTCAAGGTCGGCATCGCCGGACGGGGCACTTCGCCCGGCACGAATACCTTCGTCTCGCCTGCCGCATGCACGCGTACCAGATCACCGTCGCGCAGCACGATGCTGGACCGAATCACGCCGGCCGCGGTCGTCAAGCCGCCTGCGCGATCGATCGCCTCGAGCAGCGTCATCGGCACGTCGTTGACGAGCTGCAATCCGGGCGTATGCAAGCCCCCATCGAGATAAACGTGCTTGCTGCGATAAGTCTGGATGCGCAGCGCAATCTGCGGCTCGCGTACGTATTCGCCGAGCCGCCTGGCCGGCGTCGTGCGCGCCTTCGCCTCGGTCATCCCTGCCACGTGTACGAGGCTCGCGTACGCGCCGCGCGCAGTCGCGGTGAACCGAGCCTCGATACAGATTGTGTAGTCATTGACATCGCGCCCTTCCAAACTGTGCAGGAACCCGCCCGATATGACGGATGACTGCATGACACCGCCTGCATCCTGTCGGCCGACGCAACCCTGCCGGTCGTGCTCCGGCCGGGTTGCTCACGCGTTGATGCTTGATTGGACACTGTCTGGCGCCGTGCGTATGTGAGCAACCCCACCGAAAACCTATCTTCATACAAAAATCCGATCAGGCCTCGCGGAACGCGCCCCTACCACGCTGACCACACTGCCCGAAACCGGTGCCCGACCGCCGCGAGCGCGGTCGCCGGATTCGTCGTTGCAAAAAAAAGCGCACCGATCGGTGCGCCTTGCGGTGGAGGACTCTGTCACAAAGTCGCTAAGGCAGCCTTGTCAACCGCCACACCATTTGTTCAGCGTCGCGCGTTACTGCCCGAGTCTGGGAATCATCGTGACGGTTGGCGCGGTGCCATAAGCGACCGTCATCGCATCGCCCGGCTTGAGATCGATCAACCCGTTCGTCAATCCTGACGCATAGGCTGCCTGCCCGTTTCGCGAGACGCTGATCGACGACACGGAGCCGCCGACGACCGACAGGCTGACCGCACTCGGGTAGCCGTTCGCGAACGTCCACGGTGAAGCACCCACCGTCTGCACGACCGGCGTCAATTGCACGCCGAAGCCGACGAAGCCGTTTTGCGCAATATTGTCTTCACTCCACGACGTGTAGGCCCATGAGCTCGACGAGATCAGCGAATCGATCGCGCGAGGATAGTTGACCGGCTGCGCCATATAGTTTCCCCGCAGTTTGAGCGACGCCCCGGCCGTGAGCGCCCCGACCGTGATGAGGCGAGCGAAGCCGTTGCAGCAACCGATGTTCTCGCCGGCATTGCCGCTGATCTCCGTGAACGACGTGCAGGATCCGTCCACGTAGATTCCGTCCTTCGAGATGCCGGACAATTGATTCTTCGAGACGATGCATCCGCGTGTGTTGTACAGCGTAATTCCGGAAACGGCGCTCAGCCCGCCGGTCCCGGTGAACGCGATCGACGCACCGTTGGCAACGCCGCTGCCCGTGACATTGCTGGACAGCGTAACGGTCGGGCCGTTTCCGTTACCGGAAACCGACGTCACGTATGTGCCGACCGGGATATTCGCACCGGATACGCCTTGCCCCACCGCGCAGCCGCGTGCCGACGGATACGGCGTGAACGTCAGGGTGTTGGTTCCCGGTGCCGCGGCAGCCGAGGTCGTAATCGTTTGCGACGTCATGCAAACCATCGGGGTGAAGACGATGGAAGCGCCGCTCGCTACGGTGCCGGTCGTCGGCTTGCTCAGCGTGACCGAATTCGGCGTCACGCCGATCACGAAGGTTCCGGCCGCGATGTTGGTTCCGCTGACGCCCTGTCCAACCGACACGCCTGTCGTTTCGTTTCCCGGTGCCCCGAAACCATAGTTGTCGTTGTAGGTCACGCCCGTCGTCGAGGCGAACGTCAACGATGTCGCGGCACTCAGGGCCGACGCGGTGGTCTTGATCGTCGCGCCGAACAGGCCGACACCGGAAAAAATCACCGTCCCGCCGCTCGGCACGGTCGCATTCCGGTCCAGCGTTACCGTCGATACGCCTGCCGACGCGACCGTGCCGATCGGCACGCTTGTCGACCCGTTGAAATACCAGGCCGTCATGCCCACGGCAACGCCAGGAATATTGGCAAAGCTCAGCGTTTTGGACGCCGACGTCGCAGCGATCGTCGTCAACGGGAATCCGTTCTTGTTGTTCGGATCCCAGGCGTTGCTGATCATGTTCTGCGAAATGTTGACGTGGATGTTGCTTCCGGCCGGCTGCCAGAGTCCGACTGGCGTTCCCGCAGCGTTCTTGATCGTGTTGTTGACGATCGTGATGTTCGAATTATTGAATCCGGCCGTCGCGGTCACGACCAATGCGCCGTAGCCGATCGGCCCGTTTGGCGAATTGACTATGGCACCGATGTTGGACTGAACCCCGCACGTATCCAGAACGTTATTGGCGACCGTCACATTGTCGTTGCCGTACGATTGGTAGACGCTCGTCAACTCCGACGCAACATAAATGCCGGCCGCCATCGGGTTGTAGATCTGGTTGTCGGTCACCGTGATGTCTTGAGCACCGACAATCGCTATGCCACGCGCATATTTGGTTCCGACAACCCGGTTGCTTGCGATCGTGATGCGGCGGGGCCGGACGCCTTCGTTGAAATAGCCGACCACGGCAAACGCGTCATCGCCACCGTTGATCACCTCATTGTTCGTAATGGTGATGTCCGAGCTTGCCTTGGTCACATGAATGCCGTCATGCCAGATGTCGAGCAGCGTATTGCCGAACACCTTCCCGTTGGCGCAGCTGCGCATGAGCGCGCCGCCGCCGGCCGAGTTGTTGAACTTGCACCCCGAAATTTCGAACTGACGGCAGTCCTGCAAATTGAGTGAGCCGGCATTCTCGTCCGGATAATAGGCGGTCGCATTCTTTGAAAAGAACTGCAGATTCTGAATCTTGAAATTACTGGCGCTGCGCCAGTAGATCACCGAATTCTGGCCTTGCGATGTCGTGCATTGCAGGATCGAGTCCCATCCGGCTCCGACGATCGACGCCGTTGCAGTCAGCGTATTGCTGTACAGATACGTCCCCGGCGGGAAATACAGCGGGATTCCGGCATTGAATGCCACCTGGAGCGCCGCCGTATCGTCAGTCACGCCGTCACCCATCACCCCGAACCGCCTCACGCTCATCGGGAGATCGACCAGTTCCTGCAAAAGCGGGCGGGCGGTCAGGCCCGTCGCGGTACCCACAACGTATGTCGCCGGAAATTCTGCTGTCATTCAGGCACTCCGTATCGTCGCAATTCAATTGCGATGCAATGAAGTTAAAAATCAGGAAATCCGAAGGGAATCGGCACACGCGATCGCTCGTACGCGCCCGCTCCAGAATAGAAGCGGCGTTCCCGACAAACAGTGCGCGAAATCACCGAAGCCCGGTTCGATGCGCACGCAACGAAACGAAAAAGGACGCACGCGTCGCCACACGACTGCTGTGCAAATACACCCGCTCCCAGGTACTTCTTACCCGACCACACCCCCGACATCGGGAACGATGACCGCCTTTCCACCCCGCTGCGCGCCCCTGCAGAAGAAAGATCGGACATATCAGTAGAAACACCGATGCTGTAGTCAAACTACATTCATACCATTTGTCACTGCAGAGAATCGCTACATCCGATTCGGCAGCGTCGGGCGGCCCGTGCGTCGCCGCCCGCGTGCGCCGGTCGGGCCCAACCGGCCGTAACGATTCCCCGCCTGGCCTGGCATGCCGACGCGCAACCACCCTGCATCGCCAGCCAATTGCGTCCGGTGCGAATCCACCGGACGTGCGCAGCTCCAGACATCATCCGAACAACCGGCAATACGATCATGGAGAGCAACATGCGGGACACACTCTGGCCGGCCGTCGTGCTGGCAGCGACCCTCTGCACCACCGCCTATGCGGGCGACGCCGATTTCAACGCGCAGGGCGACGCGACCGATGCGTTTGCGTCTGCCGCGGCGGTTCGACGCGCGGACCTGCTCGTGCGCAAGATGACGCTCGACGAAAAACTTCAGTTCATTCATTCGCAATACGAAATGTCCAAGGTGCCGGGCGGCGGCGCCGGCTACATCCAGGGCGTGCCGCGGCTCGGCATTCCCGACCTGAACATGGTCGATTCAGCAACGGGTTCCGGCAGCACGTCGCAGGCCAGCACGACATTCCCCGCGACGATTGCCGTAGCCGCGAGCTGGGATCGACGCCTGTCGTACGACTACGGCAAGCAGGTCGCAATCCAGTTGCGCGCGCAAGGATTCGGCATGGGCCTGGGCGGCGGCACCAACCTCGCGCGCGAACCGCGCGGCGGCCGCCTGTTCGAGTATCTCGGCGAGGATCCGCTGCTCGCCGGCGACCTGCTCGCCGAACGCACGCTCGCCACGCAGCGGCAGAAAGTCATCGCGACCATCAAGCACTATGCCGGCAACGAGCAGGAGCACGGCCGGATGGGCGGCAACACGCAGATCGACGAGCGCACGCTGCGCGAGCTCTACCTGCTGCCGTTCGAGATTGCCGCGAAGCGCGGGCGGCCCGGCAGCGTGATGTGCAGCTACAACCGCCTGAACGGCGCGTATGCATGCGAGAACTCTCACCTGCTGAACGACGTGCTGAAGAACGAATGGGGCTTCCAGGGCCAGGTACAGTCCGACTGGGGCGCGACGCACAGCACCGCCGCCGCGATCAACGCCGGGCTCGACGAGGAAGAAGACGTCGGATCGACCGTGTACCTGACGCCGGCAGCCGTCAAGCAGGCCATCGCGAACGGCTCGGTGTCGACTGCACGACTCGACGACATGGTGCGACGCAAGCTGGCAGTGATGATCCGCGTCGGTGTGATGGACGATCCGGCCAAGGGCGGCGGCACGATCGATTTCGCGGCTGCGAACCGGTTTGCGCAGGCTGCTTCCGAGCAGTCGATCGTGCTGCTGAAGAACGACGGCAACCAGTTGCCGCTTGCGGCGTCGGCGCTATCGCATATCGCCGTGATCGGCGGCCATGCCGATGCGGCCGTGCTGTCCGGCGGCGGCTCGGGCAACACGCGCGACCCCGTGTCGGGATCGTTCGCGGGCTGCGGCGGCCTGACGTTCGGGTCGTCGACCGGATGCAGCTGGTGGCGCAATCCGTGGCTGAAGGTCGACGTGCCGATCGTCGCGGCGATCCGCGCGCTCGCACCGGCCGCGCAGGTCACGTATGCCGGCAACAGCGATCAGCAGTCGCCGTTCCGCGCGTACACGCAGCAGGAGATCGACCAGGCCGCGGCGCTCGCGGGCCGTTCGGACGTCGCGATCGTCGTGGTCGCGCAGCCGGCCGGCGAGGATTTCGGTGATCTCCAGAGCCTGAGCCTCGCGAACCCGTCGAACCAGGACGCGCTCGTCGAAGCCGTCGCGCACGCGAATCCGCACACGATCGTCGTCGTCCAGAGCGGCAACCCGGTGCTGATGCCGTGGAAGGACCAGGTATCCGCGATCGTCGAAGCGTGGTATCCGGGCGAAGCCGGCGGCAAGGCGATCGCGAACGTGCTGTTCGGCGCGGTGAATCCGTCCGGCAAGCTGCCCGTCACGTTCCCCGCGCGCGATCAGGATTCGCCGACCTGGGGGCAAAACGGCACGTTCGACAACGATCCCGTCTATGCGGAAAAGCTGAACATGGGCTATCGCTGGTATGACGCGCACAACATCAAGCCGATGTTCGAGTTCGGCTACGGGCTGTCGTACACGCACTTCGCGTATTCGGGGCTGTCGGTGGCGAAGCAGTGGGACGGGGCGCTGAGCGTCGCGTTCACCGTGCGTAACGACGGGCGCGTGGCCGGCGCGGAAACGCCGCAGGTCTATCTCGGCGTGCCGTACAAGGACGAACCGCCGAAGCGGCTGGTCGGCTGGGAGAAGATCCGGCTGAATCCGGGCGAGACGCGGCGTGTGCGCGTCACCGTGTCGCCGCGCATGCAGAGCGTGTGGGATACGTCGCGTAACGGCTGGCGCGTGGTGCCGGGCGGGACGGTGTATGTCGGCGCGTCGTCGCGGGATATCCGGTTGCAGGGGCACTGAGCGGCGATAGCCGACGGAGGAGCCGCGCACGTCGAGCGCGGCTCCTCCGTATTCACCCATCCGCTGCCCCCTTACCGGAACAACAGCGCCAGCAACGTCGCGAGCGCGGCTATCGCGGCGATCCCCGCCGCCATCCCGGCCAGATGCGCGGCAATCACCAGGCTGGCCGGCAATCGCGCGGATGCCGGGCCGCTCGCCCCATCCGCCGGCCCGGCCCGCGATCGGAATGCGACGCCGGCCATCACACCCCGCTCCCTTCGAGCGTATCGAGCAACGGTCGGGCCAGATGCAGGACCTGATACACCGTGCCCGCGCCGCCGTCGTCCGGCTCGTGCTCCGATACGCGTACTCGCGTCAGCCTCCAGCGCAGCGGATCGAGGCTGACGGCGGCCGCGACCGTACCCGGCCGCGCCGCCACGTCTCGATTGCGCGCGACCTCCTGTGCCAGCGTCGCGTCTAGGTCGGCATCCGCCGGAATGTCGATGGCTTCCAGCCGCACGAAGCGCCCCGTCGACGCACTGCCCTTGCGCGCATCGAGCGCGACCTGCACGTCGATCGGCGCGCGTCCGAAGCTGTCCGTCACGACCCGATAGCGGCCGTCCGTGACGAACCTGGTGAACGCCTGTTCATTGCGCAACAGATAAAGCGAGGCATAGCCGTTTTCCGTCGCACCGTAGCGGCCCGCCTCGCGCAGCAGGAACCCCTTGAACACCAGATCCGGCGTGTCATCCCAGAGCCTGCCGCGCTCGCGCACGCGATTGCGGATGATGTCGAGGTCGTAGTCCGCCGGCAGGCGGTGCACGTAGTACGCGGTCAGCATGATCGACTCCTGGGATTGAAAAGGGAGATTCCGAACGGCTTGGAAACAGCGTAGAAGACCTTGAATCATTTGAAAAGACGATGGCAGAATATTTCAATGATTCATTTCTGAAATGGATGAGTGCGCGATGAAAACACTCGACATCGAAGCTGTGCAGGCATTCGTGCTGACCGCCGACCTCAAGAGCTTCACGCGGGCCGCCGAGGCGATGGACACGACACAGTCCGCGGTAAGCCTGAAGATCAAGCGGCTTGAAGACGGCCTCGGCCGCCGCCTGCTGGAACGCACGCCGCGGCAGGTTCGCCTGTCGGCCGACGGCACCGCGTTCCTGGAACCCGCGCGCGAGCTCGTGGCCGCTCACCAGGGTGCGGTCGGCGCGTTCGGCGCCGGGCAGCGGCGGCTGGTGATCGGCGTGAGCCATCACGTCGTCGGCGCCGATCTGCCGATGCTGCTTCGGCGCATGAGCGAAGCGGAACCCGGGCTCGTGCTGGAGATCCGGGTCGCTGCGTCACGCGACGTGCTCGATGCGTTCGACCGGGGCCAGCTCGACGCCGCCGTCGCGCTACAGCACGACAGCCGGCGGCTCGACGGCGAAACCCTCCTGTCGGAGTCGTTCGGCTGGATGGCCGCAACCGATTTCGAGTACCATCCGCCGCAACCGCTGCGGCTCGCGACGCAGGCCGAGCCGTGCAGCGTGCGTCGCATGGCGATCGGCGCGCTGGACGAAGCCGGTGTCGCGTGGACGGAGGTATTCGTCGGCGGCGGCGTGGCGACCATCGGCGCGGCGGTGTCCGCGGGGC
>NZ_JAAGPB010000674.1:0-3715 GCF_017104585.1 Burkholderia sp. Ac-20392 | reverse complement strand
CGCACGGCCGCCATTCCGGTCAACTGTAATCGTCGCTACCGGCACAGTAACGGTACAATCGGCGCGATAGCCTTCGGTACAGTTGGAGCTCCCGCCCATGTCCACCGTCCCACTCGCCCAGATTCCCGTGCCGCACGACACGGCCACGCTCACGCTCGTCGACCAGCTTGTCCAGTGGGCGCGGCGGCGCATCGACGAACGCGTGTTCCGGCCCGGCATGCGGATGCCGTCGATCCGCAAGCTCGCGCTCGACAAGAGCGTGTCGCGCTTCACCGTCGTCGAGGCATACGAGCGCCTCGTCGCGCAGGGTTACCTCGATTCGCGGCGCGGCTCCGGCTTCTACGTGCGCGAGCGCACGGCCGCCGGCCCGCAGCCGGCCGACAGCGTCGCACGCGTGGCCGAGGCCGCGCCGGTGCACAACACGATCGACGTCGTCTGGCTGCTGCGCAACATGCTGCACACCGTCAGCCCGGAAAAGGGGCCGGGTCTCGGCTATTTGCCGGGCCGCTGGCTCGACGGCGAACTGATCACCGGTGCGCTGCGCGCGCTCGGGCGCCAGTCCGGCGCGCAGATGCTCGGCTTCGGCACCGCGCAGGGCTTCCTGCCGCTGCGCCAGCAACTGCAGACGCGCCTCGCCGAAGTGGAAATCGGCGCGAAGCCCGAACAGATCGTGCTGGTGTCGGGGATCACGCAGGCGATCGATCTGATCTCGCGGATCTACGTGAAGCCCGGCGATGCGGTGATCGTCGGCGATCCGGCCTGGTTCCAGATGTTCGGCCGCTTCGCGGCGCAGGGCGCGCAGCTCGTCGGGATGCCGTACACGCCGGACGGCCCCGATCTCGACGCGCTCGAGACGCTCGTGCAGATGTGGCGGCCGAAGATGCTCGTGATCAATTCGGTGCTGCAGAACCCGACCGGCACGTCGCTGTCGGCCGCGCAGGCGTTCCGGATCCTGAAGCTCGCGGAGGCGTACGACTTCCTCGTCGTCGAGGACGACGTGTACGGCGACCTGTGCCCGCCGAGCTATCCGGCCACGCGCCTCGCGAGCCTCGATCAGCTCAAGCGCGTGATCTACCTCGGCAGCTATTCGAAGACGCTCGCGGCGAACCTGCGGGTCGGCTACGTTGCGTGCGCGCCGGAGATCGCAAAGGCGGTCACCGACCAGAAGATGCTGGTCGGGATGACGACGCCCGAGCTCAACGAGCGCGTGCTTTACAAGATCCTGACCGAAGGGCATTACCGGCGCCACGTCGAGCGGCTGCGCGCGCGGCTCGACGGCGTGCGCGACAAGACCGCGCGGATGCTCGAGCGCACGGGGCTTGGCCTCTTCACGATGCCGGCGGCCGGGATGTTCCTGTGGGCCGACACGGGCGTCGATTCCGACGCGCTCGCGGCGGTCGCGCACGAGGCCGGCTTCTTGCTGACGCCGGGCAGCCTGTTCTCGCCGCAGCAATCGCCGTCCACGTGGATGCGCTTCAACGTCGCGAACTGCGGCGATCCGGCGCTGCCGGGGCTGCTGTCGCGCTATATCGATTCGGCCGTGCGCCGCGCGTCGTGACGCGGCGCGGCACGCCCGCCCTTGAAATCGGGCGTGCCATCCCCAGATACCCGCGCAAACCGTCAGCGCCAGGCGGTCGCCTTTCACGGGCCGGCCGGCATCGCGCGCCGGGCGCTCGCGCCACACCATTCAAGTTCAAGTAAGAGGAAACAGCATCCATGGCACACGAAACGATGAGCTTTCAGGCAGAGGTCAAGCAACTCCTCCACCTGATGATCCATTCGCTCTACAGCAACAAGGAAATTTTCCTGCGCGAACTGGTGTCGAACGCGTCCGACGCGGCCGACAAGCTGCGTTTCGAAGGGCTCGCGGACAACGCGCTGTACGAGAACGATCCGAACGTGCGCATCCGCATCGGCTACGACAAGGCCGCGCGCACGATCACGATCGACGACAACGGCATCGGCATGAGCCGCGACGAAGCGATCGCGAACCTCGGCACGATCGCGCGTTCGGGCACCAAGGAATTCTTCACGAAGCTGTCCGGCGACCAGCAGAAGGATGCGGCGCTGATCGGCCAGTTCGGCGTCGGTTTCTACTCGGGCTTCATCGTCGCCGACAAGATCACGGTTGAAACGCGTCGCGCGGGCCTGCCGGCAAGCGAAGCCGTGCGCTGGGAAAGCGCGGGCGAGGGCGATTTCACGATCGATGCGATCGAGCGTGCGCAGCGCGGCACGACGATCACGCTGCACCTGCGCGAAGGCGAGGACGAACTGCTGTCGTCGCACCGCCTGCAGTCGATCATCCAGAAGTATTCCGACCACATCGCGCTGCCGATCCTGATGCAGAAGGAAGAATGGGATCAGGAAAAGGGCGAGATGGTCCTGAAGGACGAGGACGAGACCGTCAACCAGGCGAGCGCGCTGTGGACGCGTTCGAAGAGCGACGTCACCGACGAGCAGTACACGCAGTTCTACCAGCACATCGCGCACGACCATCAGGATCCGCTCACGTGGACGCATAACCGCGTCGAGGGCCGCAGCGAATACACGCAACTGCTGTTCGTGCCGTCGCATGCGCCGTTCGATATGTGGAATCGCGACTATCGCGGCGGCCTGAAGCTGTACGTGAAGCGCGTGTTCATCATGGACGACGCCGAGCAACTGCTGCCGCAATACCTGCGTTTCGTGAAGGGCGTCGTCGATTCGGCCGACCTGCCGCTGAACGTGTCGCGCGAAATCCTGCAGGAAAGCCGCGACGTGAAGGCGATCCGCGAAGGCGTGACGAAGCGCGCGCTGTCGATGCTCGAAGAGCTCGCGAATGCGGAAGAGGATGCCGGCAAGGAGAAGTACAAGACGTTCTGGGGCGCGTTCGGCCAGGTGCTGAAGGAAGGCCTCGGCGAGGATCACGCGAACCGCGAGCGCATCGCGAAGCTGCTGCGCTTCGCGTCGACGCACGGCGACACCGACGCGCAGGACGTGTCGCTCGCCGACTACGTGTCGCGCATGAAGCCCGAGCAGAGCAAGATCTACTACGTGACGGCCGACGCATGGCAGGCCGCGAAGAACAGCCCGCACCTCGAAGTGTTCCGCAAGAAGGGCGTCGAGGTGCTGCTGCTGACCGATCGCGTCGACGAATGGATGCTGTCGTTCCTGCAGGAATTCGACGGCAAGCCGCTCGCGAGCGTGGCGCGCGGCGACCTCGATCTCGGCGAGCTGAACGACGAAGAAAAGAAGGCGCAGGAGCAGGCAGGTGAGGCGATCAAGCCTGTCGTCGAGAAGATGAAGGAAGCGCTCGGCGACAAGGTGAAGGAAGTGCGCGTCACGTTCCGCCTGACCGATTCGCCGTCGTGCCTCGTCGCGGACGACAACGACATGAGCGGCTACCTGCAGCGCATGCTGAAGGCGGCCGGCCAGAACGCGCCGGCGATGCAGCCGATCCTCGAGATCAATCCGGAGCACGCGCTCGTGAAGCAGCTGAAGGCCGACAGCGCCGATTTCGGCGACTGGTGCCATCTGTTGTTCGATCAGGCGCTGCTGGCTGAAGGCGGCATGCTCGACGATCCGGCGAGCTTCGTGAAGCGGACCAACGCGCATGGGTCGCCAGCGCATACAGCGGATGGCCGGCGATTACGCGCCGGCTGACGAGCGCCGAACGCTCGACCTGCGGATCGCTGTACAGCAGCTCCGCCAACGGCCGCGTGCGCAGCCGCCGCAT
>NZ_JAAGPB010000673.1:0-3723 GCF_017104585.1 Burkholderia sp. Ac-20392 | reverse complement strand
AGCTGGCGATCGAGAAATGCTTGTTCGCGAGCAGCGCGCCGATATCGTGGTTCGCGAACAGCTGCGTGAACATGTAGACGAACGCGGCGATGCCGACCACGCTCGCGATCCGGCCGACGGCATGGATTCACCCGAATCCGGCGTGGCTGCGCGAGCATCTGGTGGTCGAGATCCGGCAGTTCGAGGCACGGGCACAGGAAGCCGGCGTGCCGTCGGAAGCGATCATCGGCGCGCGCTACTGCCTGTGCACGGCGCTCGACGAGGCAGCCGCGCTGACGCCGTGGGGCGGCAGCGTGTGGTCGTCGCACAGCCTGCTCGTGTCGTTCCACAACGAAACGTGGGGCGGCGAGAAATTCTTCCACCTGCTCGAACGCCTGTCGCAGCAGCCGCGCCAGCATCTCGACCTGCTCGAGCTGCTGTATTTCTGTCTCGCGCTCGGCTTCGAGGGCCGCTATCGCGTGCTCGACAACGGCCATGCGCAGCTCGACGCGCTGCGCCACCAGCTCGCGCTGACGATCCGCTCGGTGCGCGGCGAATTCGAGCCGGCGCTGTCGCCGCACTGGCGCGACGTCGTCACGCGCGATGTCGCACGCCGGTTCGTCGTGCCGCTGTGGGTATGCGTGGCGCTCGCGCTGCTGATCGGCTTCGGTGTGTTCGTCGGGCTGCGGATCGCGCTCGCCGGGCATTCGGATCGGCTGTTCGCGTCGATCGACGCACTGCACGTGCCGAAGCTGCAACCCGCACAGGCGCCGCCGCGCCCGGCGCCGGCGCCGCGCATCGCGAAGTTCCTGGAGCCGGAGATCGCGGCCGGCCTCGTATCGGTGCGCGACGACGCCGATCGCAGCGTGATCGTGTTGCGCGGCGACGGGTTGTTCAAGTCCGGCTCGACGTCGGTGATCGACCGCTACGCGCCGGTGCTCGCGCGGGTGGCCGATGCGCTGAACAAGGTGCCCGGCAACGTGCGCGTGACCGGCTATACCGACGACACGCCCGTGCATACGGCGCGCTTCGCATCGAACTGGGACCTGTCGCGCGAACGCGCGGAAGCCGTGCGCGGGATGATCGCCGCGCGGCTCGACCATCCGGAGCGGCTCGCGGCGGAAGGGCGCGGCACGCTCGATCCGGTCGCACCGAACGATTCGCCCGCGAACCGCGCGCTGAACCGGCGCGTCGAGATCACGTTGCTGCCGGCGCCCGGCAGTGCCGCCGTCGGCGCGAGCGCCACGCAGGGAGCCAACTGACATGAACCAGGCTGTCGCGCGTTTCGTCCGGCCGTTGCCGTCGCGGGAGATCTGGACCTTCGCCGGTCTCGTCGTGCTCGCATGCTTCGTGTGGCTCGCGGGCCCGCTGTTCGCGTTCGCCGAGGTCCGGCCGCTTGAAAGCGGCTGGGCCCGCGGGCTGACGATCGCGGTGCTGTTCATCGCGTGGGGGGCACGTGTCGCGTGGCGCAGCTGGCGCGCCGGCCGCCTCAACGCGCAGTTGCTGAACCAGTTGCGCGAGGCCGCGCCCGGGCCGGCCACCGCCGACGATCCGGCGAAGGCGCAGCTCGACGAGTTGCGCAGCCGCTTCGACGAGGCCGCTTCGCTGCTGAAGAAGGTGCGCTTCGGACAGGCCGACACCGTGCGCCACGGCCTGCCGCGCTGGTTCGACCGGATGTCGTGCCAGTATCTGTATCAGCTGCCGTGGTACGTGTTCATCGGCGCGCCGGGCTCGGGCAAGACCACCGCGCTCGTGAATTCCGGGCTCAGTTTCCCGCTCGCCGAACAGTTCGGCCGCGCGGCGATTCGCGGCGTGGGCGGCACGCGGCATTGCGACTGGTGGTTCACGAACGACGCGGTGCTGATCGACACGGCCGGCCGCTATACGACGCACGAGGGCAATCGCGCGCTCGACGAGGCCGAGTGGAAGGGCTTCGTCGACCTGCTGAAGAAATACCGCACGCGTCAGCCGCTGAACGGCGCGATGCTGACGATCAGCGTCGCCGACCTGCTCGGCGCGTCGGAGGCCGAGCGCACGCAGCACGCGATGGTACTGCGCAAGCGGCTGCTCGAATTGCGCGCGCAGCTCGGCATCCGCTTTCCCGTATACCTGCTCGTGACGAAGGCCGACCTGCTTGCGGGCTTCGCCGAGTATTTCAGCAGCTACGGCCGCACCGAATGCGCGCAGGTATGGGGTTTCACGTTCCCGCTCGCGCAGAGCGAGGCACCGGGTTTCGACCTGCGCGCGGCATTCGACCGTGAATACCGGCTGCTGCACCAGCGACTGAACGACGGGTTGCCCGAGCTGCTCGCCGCGCAGACCGACGCCCGCCAGCGCGAAATGACGTACCTGCTGCCGCAGCAGATCGCCGACCTGCAGGACATGCTCGGCCAGTTCGTCGCCGAGGTGTTTTCGGTGTCGAGCTACGAACCGATGCCGATGCTGCGCGGCGTCTATCTGACGAGCGGCACGCAGGAGGGCACTGCGTTCGATCGCGTGATGAGCGGCATCAAGCGCTTCCTGAAGATCGAGGGCGTGCCGCCTGTCGCGCAGGTCGGCTCGACCGGGCGCAGCTTCTTCCTGAAGTCGCTGCTGCAGGAACACATCTTCCGCGAAGCCGCGCTCGCCGGCAGCGACCTGCGCTGGCATCAGAAACGGCGCGTGCTTCAGATCGCCGGCTACGTGTTGCTCGCGCTGGTGTGCGTGGCCGTGCTGGCCGCGTGGCTGCGCAGCTATTCGAACAATCGCGCGTATCTCGACCAGATCGCCGCGCGCGTGCCGGCCGTCGATGCGCAGATCGCCGGGGCGAAATTCTCCGATGCAGCCGACGTCGCCCGCCTGCTGCCCGTGCTCGACGCGCTCGGCAACCTCGCGAATGCGGGCGGCGTCGACCTGCAGCATCCGCCGCTCGCGTATCGGTGGGGGCTGTTCCAGGGCGAGAAGATCGACGAAGCCGTCGACGCCGTGTACCGGCGCGCGCTCGAAGACGTGCTGCTGCCGATCGCCGCGAGCCGGATGGAGGCAGCGCTGCGCGACGCGCGGCCCGACGAGACCGAATACGCGTATGCGGCGCTGAAGGCGTACCTGATGCTGTACGACAGCGCGCACTACGATCCCGCGTTCGTGCAGGCCGTCGTCGACCTCGAAATGGAACGCGCGCTGCCGCCCGATTTCTCGCCGGCCGAACGCAGCGCGCTGCGCGCGCATCTCGCCGCGCTGTTCGGCAACCGTGTCGCGGTGTCGCCGTATCCGATGAACGAACGGCTCGTGGCCGACGTGCGCGACCGGCTGCGGCAGGTGCCGTTCTCGCAGCGGCTGTACCGGCAGCTCACGCTGACGTTGCGGCCGGCCACTTCCGCGTTCGACTTCAGCGTCGCGCGCGCGGTCGGCCCCGACGCATCGCTGGTGTTCCGCCGCCAAAGCGGCAAGCCGCTGTCGGAAGGCGTGCCGGGGCTCTATACGCGCAACGGCTATCGCAACGTGTTCGCGCCGCGCCTGGCCGGCGAGGTCGAAGCCTACGGCCGCGAGGAAGTGTGGGTGCTGAACCTCGGGCTGTCCGAGATTCCGGGGCCGAACGACGCGGCCGCGTGGGCGCGCGATATCCGCCAGTTGTACCTGAACGATTACCTGAAGATCTGGGACGACTATCTCGCCGACATCAAGCTGCAGCGCACCGCGACGCTCGCGCAGAGCATCCAGGTGGCGCGCGCGCTGTCGTCCGCCGATTCGCCGCTCACGCGGCTG
>NZ_JAAGPB010000672.1:0-3648 GCF_017104585.1 Burkholderia sp. Ac-20392 | reverse complement strand
CGCACCGTGCCCCGCACAGCTGGGCCTTTATCCGGTCGTGCCGGACGCCGAATGGGTCGAGCGCGTGCTCGATTGCGGTGTGCGGACCGTGCAACTGCGTGTGAAAGGCGCAACGCCGGACACCTTGCGGCGGGAAATCGCACGTGCGGTCGCGGCCGGGCGCCGCTTTCCCGATGCGCGCGTGTTCATCAACGATCACTGGCAGATCGCTGCAGAAGAGGGGGCGTACGGCGTTCATCTGGGCCAGGAAGACCTCGAGACGGCCGATCTGGCGGCAATCGCGCGGGCGGGCCTGCGGCTCGGACTTTCGAGCCACGGCTATTACGAAATGTTGCGGGCGCTGCACGAACGCCCGAGCTACCTGGCGCTCGGCCCCGTGTACGCGACTGCGACCAAGGCCGTTGCGGCGCCGCCGCAGGGGCTCGCCCGGATCACCCGCTATGCGCGCTTCGCGGGCACGCAGGCGCCGCTCGTCGCGATCGGCGGGGTGGGGCTCGACGCGCTGTCGGCCGTGCTGGCAACGGGCGTCGGCAGTGTCGCGGTGGTCAGTGCGGTGACGGGCGCGGCCGACTATCGGGCTGCTGTTGTTGCATTGCAGCAATGTTTTCCCGGACAATTTGACAATCATTGACCGCAGGGCCCGGAACGGCGTCACGACATCATTCCAATGCAGGCCCTATAATTCGGCGTTCTGCGTAAAAGGATTGTCCGCTCCGTGAGCCCCACTCCTACCGACACACTGCTGGAACTCCGCGACGTCGACTTTGGCTACGGCGACCGCCTCGTCCTGTCGAACCTGAACCTGCGCTTCGGGCGTGGGCAGGTCGTTGCGGTCATGGGCGGGTCGGGTTGCGGCAAGACGACCGTGCTGCGCCTGATCGGCGGCCTGGTGCGTGCGCGCCGCGGCCAGGTGCTGTTCGACGGCGCCGACGTCGGCGCGCAAACGCGCGACGGCCTGTATGCGCTGCGCCGCAAGATGGGCATGCTGTTCCAGTTCGGCGCGCTGTTCACCGACATGTCGGTGTTCGAGAACGTCGCGTTCGCGCTGCGCGAGCACACCGACCTGCCCGAAGACCTGATCCGCGACCTCGTGCTGATGAAGCTCAACGCGGTCGGGCTGCGCGGCGCGCGCGACCTGATGCCGTCCGAGGTGTCGGGCGGGATGGCGCGCCGCATCGCGCTGGCACGCGCGATCGCGCTCGATCCGCAGCTCATCATGTACGACGAGCCGTTCGCGGGCCTCGATCCGATCTCGCTCGGCATCACCGCGAACCTGATCCGCACGCTGAACCAGGCGCTGGGCGCCACGTCGATCCTCGTCACGCACGACGTGCCGGAATCGTTCGCGATCGCCGACTACGTGTATTTCCTGGCCAACGGCGGCGTGCTCGCGCAGGGTACGCCCGACGAGCTGCGCGCATCGACCGATCCGAGCGTGCGGCAGTTCATCGACGGTGCGCCGGACGGCCCGTTCAAATTTCATTACCAGAGCCCGCCGCTCGCAGCGGATTTCGGGCTCGGCGGAGGGCGCGCATGATCAGCGCGATCGGACGTTACGTCATCGGCGGCCTCGAGCGCGCGGGCTACGGCACGCGGCTGTTCGTGCGCCTCGTGCTGGAATTCTTCCCGCTGCTGCGCCGGCCGCGGCTGGTCACGAAGCAGATCCACTTCCTCGGCAACTATTCGTTCGTGATCATTGCCGTGTCGGGGCTGTTCGTCGGCTTCGTGCTCGGCCTGCAGGGGTATTACACGCTGAACCGCTACGGTTCCGAGCAGGCGCTCGGCCTGCTGGTCGCGCTGTCGCTGGTGCGTGAGCTCGGGCCGGTCGTCACCGCGCTGCTGTTCGCGGGCCGCGCGGGCACGTCGCTCACGGCCGAGATCGGTCTGATGAAAGCCGGCGAGCAGCTCACCGCGCTCGAGATGATGGCGGTGGACCCGATCAAGAACGTGATCGCGCCGCGCATGTGGGCGGGCATCATCGCGATGCCGCTGCTGGCCGCGATCTTCAACGCGGTCGGCGTGCTCGGCGGCTACTTCGTCGGCGTCGTGCTGATCGGCGTCGATCCGGGCGCGTTCTGGTCGCAGATGCAGGGCGGCGTGCAGGTCTGGGCCGACGTCGGCAACGGCGTGCTGAAGAGCATCGTGTTCGGGTTCGCCGTGACCTTCATTGCGCTGTATCAAGGGTATGAAGCGAAGCCCACGCCCGAGGGCGTGTCGCGCGCGACCACCAAGACGGTCGTGTTCGCGTCGCTCGCCGTACTCGGCCTCGATTTCCTGCTGACCGCGCTGATGTTCAGCTAAGCCTCAGCCAAGCCAAATTTTGGGATGACGATGAAAAAGACTGCTCTCGACTTCTGGGTCGGCCTGTTCGTGGTGGTGGGCTTCCTTGCGGTGCTGTTCCTGGCGCTGAAGGTCGGCAACATGAGCTCGCTGTCGTTTCAGCCGACCTATTCGGTGAAGATGAAATTCGACAATATCGGCGGGCTGAAGCCGCGCGCGGCCGTGAAGAGCGCAGGCGTCGTGGTCGGCCGCGTGAAGACGATCGGCTTCGACACGAATACGTACCAGGCACTTGTCACGATCGATGTCGACGGCCAGTATCAATTCCCGAAGGATTCGTCGGCGAAGATCCTGACGTCGGGCCTGCTCGGCGAGCAATATATCGGTCTGGATCCGGGCGGTGACACCGAAATGCTGAAGACGGGCGATACGATCACGATGACGCAATCGGCGATCGTGCTCGAAAACCTGATCGGCCAGTTCCTGTACAGCAAGGCTGCCGATGCGGGTGGGGCGAAGCCGGCAGCCGGTGCGCCGGCCGCACCGGCACCGGTGGCGGTGCCGGCGTCGGCGGTGTCCGCCGCGTCCGGTTCGGCGGCCCAATAACCACACGAGAGAAAACAAGAGGGTAATGACCATGCAGACGATCCGCATCAGGCAGGCCGCGCTGGCGGTAGCGGCAGTCGCCGCGTTGAGCGGCTGCGCGACCGTGCAGACGCCGACCAAGGGCGATCCGCTCGAAGGCTTCAACCGGACGATGTACACGTTCAACGACAAGGTCGACACGTATGCGCTGAAGCCGGTCGCGAAGGGCTACCAGTACGTGGTGCCGCAGCCGGTGCGCGACAGCGTGACGAACTTCTTCTCGAACATCGGCGACGTCTACATCGCCGCGAACAACATCGTGCAGCTGCGGATCGCGGACGGCGTCGGCGACATCATGCGCGTCGTGATCAACACGGTGTTCGGCGTCGGCGGCCTGTTCGACGTCGCGACGATCGCGAAGCTGCCGAAGCACACGGCCGACTTCGGGATCACGATGGGCCGCTACGGCATGCCGTCGGGCCCGTACCTCGTGCTGCCGCTGCTCGGCCCGAGCACGCTGCGCGACACGGCCGGCCTGGGCGTCGACTACGTCGGCAACCCGCTCACCTACGTGAAGCCGGACGGCGTGAGCTGGGGCCTGTTCGGTGTCAACCTCGTCAACACGCGTTCGAACCTGCTCGGCGCGGGCGACGTGCTGGATGCCGCGGCGCTCGACAAGTATTCGTTCGTGCGTAACGCGTACCTGCAGCGTCGCCAGATGCTGATCAGCAACGCGCGCGGCGAGGCGGCCGCGACGTCGAGCAACGACGCGCTGCCGAAGTA
>NZ_JAAGPB010000671.1:0-3748 GCF_017104585.1 Burkholderia sp. Ac-20392 | reverse complement strand
TGTCGCATCGTTGAGTAGATGGCGCCTCAGTAGATCTACCCGGTGATATCCGCTCTTTCCCTACCCAACGCTCTTCCGATCTCCGCTCGCACGCGTGACGGGACGGGCCATCTCGTGCAGGCCGCGACCGACAGCGCGCGGGCCGCGCAACTGGCGCAGGCGCGGTTTTCGGCGGGCGCGATCGACT
Organism: Burkholderia sp. Ac-20392; assembly: GCF_017104585.1. Classification (NCBI taxonomy): domain Bacteria; kingdom Pseudomonadati; phylum Pseudomonadota; class Betaproteobacteria; order Burkholderiales; family Burkholderiaceae; genus Burkholderia; species Burkholderia sp. Ac-20392. The sequence goes on along the minus strand of NZ_JAAGPB010000671.1, from coordinate 3,561 downwards.
ACTACGAAGTGCTCGACGCGCAGCGCACGCTGCTGCAGGCGCAGGATGCGGCGGCCGACGGGCAGATGCGCAGTGCGACGTCGACGGTGGCGCTGTACAAGGCGTTGGCAGGCGGCTGGCCGTCGGGAGTGGAGCAGCGGCCGCAAGGGCCGCTCGCGCAGTCGGGGCAGTAGTGCAGGTAGGGCCGCGGCGCGGCAGGCCGGAGCGATCCTGCCTGCCGCGCGCCGCGTGACTACACGCTGGCCGGATCGACCTTGTCGATGTCGATGCCGTAACGCCGGATGGCTTCGCCGACGCGCGCACGCGGTATCGCGCCGTCGTCGGCGAGTGCCTTCAGCGCCGCGATCACGATGAAGTGACGGTCGACCTCGAAGAACGTGCGCAGCGCGTCGCGCGTATCCGAGCGGCCGAAGCCGTCGGTGCCGAGCGACACGAAGCGCCGGCCGTCGACGAACGCGCGGATCTGGTCGCCGACGATCTTCATGTAGTCGGTCGCCACCACCACCGGGCCCGTGCGGCCGTCGAGGCATTGCTGCACGTACGGCACGCGCGGCGCCTGCTCGGGATGCAGCAGGTTCCAGCGTTCCGCGGCCAGCCCGTCGCGGCGCACCTCGTTCAGGCTCGTCGCGCTCCACACGTCGCTCGACACGCCGAAGTCCTGCGCGAGCAGGTCGCTCGCGGCGAGCACTTCGCGCAGGATCGCGCCGCTGCCCATCAGCTGCACGTGCGGCGCATCGGCCGCGCACGACGTGTCTTCGCGCAGCAGGTAGAGACCCTTGAGAATGCCGGCCTCCGTGCCGTCGGGCAGTGCCGGATGCGGGTAGTTCTCGTTGAGCAGCGTGATGTAGTAGTAGACATCCTCCTGTTCCGCGAACATCCGCCGCAGGCCGTCGCGCACGATCACCGCGAGTTCGTACGCATAGGTCGGGTCGTACGACACGCAGTTCGGAATCACCGACGACAGCACGTGACTGTGCCCGTCGTCGTGCTGCAGCCCTTCGCCCATCAGCGTCGTGCGGCCCGACGTCGCGCCGAGCAGGAAGCCGCGCGTACGTGCGTCGCCGGCCGCCCACGCGAGATCGCCGACACGCTGCAGCCCGAACATCGAATAGAAGATGTAGAACGGGATCGCCGGCAGGCCGTGGTTGCTGTACGCCGTGCCGGCCGCGATCCACGATGCGATCGCGCCCGATTCGTTGATGCCTTCCTGCAGGATCTGCCCGTCCTTCGCTTCCCTGTAGTAGCTGAGCTGTCCCGCGTCCTGCGGCGTATAGAGCTGGCCGAGATGCGAGTGGATGCCGATCTGGCGGAACAGGCCCTCCATCCCGAACGTACGCGATTCGTCCGGCACGATCGGCACGACGAGCTTGCCGAGCGCCGGATCCTTCAGCAGCGTGCCGAGGATGCGCACGAACGCCATCGTCGTCGACAGCCCGCGCTCGCCGCTGTCCTTGAGCTGACCTTCAAATGCGGCGAGCGGCGGCACCGGCAGCGGCGCCACGCGGCTGAAGCGGGCCGGCACGTGGCCGCCGAGCGCGGCACGGCGTTCCGCGAAGTAGCGTGCCTCGACGCTGCCCGGCTCCGGCTTGAGGTAGGGCAGTTCGTCGAGCTGCGCATCGCTGACCGGCAACGCGAAGCGGTCGCGGAACGCACGGACGGCGTCCGCGCTCATCTTCTTCAACTGGTGGTTCACGTTCTGGCCTTCGCCGGCTTCGCCCATCCCGAAGCCCTTGACCGTCTTCGCGAGCACGACGGTCGGCCGTCCGTCCGCGCGCACCGCCTGCGCATAGGCCGCATGCACCTTTTCCGGGTCATGGCCGCCGCGTGCCAGTTTCCAGATGTCGTCGTCGGACAGATCGGCGACGAGTTCGAGCAGTTCGGGATACTTGCCGAAGAAATGCTCGCGCACGTACGCGCCGCTTTGCGACTTGAAGGTCTGGTAGTCGCCGTCGACGCATTCCATCATGCGCTGGCGCAGCAGGCCCGTCGTGTCGCGTTCGAGCAGGCGATCCCAGCCGGCGCCCCAGATCACCTTGATGACGTTCCAGCCCGCCGCGCGGAACGTGCCTTCGAGTTCCTGGATGACCTTGCCGTTGCCGCGCACGGGGCCGTCAAGGCGCTGCAGGTTGCAGTTGACGACGAAGATCAGGTTGTCGAGCCGTTCGCGCCCCGCGAGCGAGATTGCGGCGAGCGATTCGGGCTGGTCCATTTCGCCGTCGCCGAGAAATGCCCAGACCTTGCGGCCCTGATGCGCTTTCAGCCCGCGATATTCGAGGTAGCGCATGAAGCGCGCCTGATACGCGGCCGTGAGCGGCCCGAGCCCCATCGACACGGTGGGGAATTGCCAGAAATCGGGCATCAGCCGCGGATGCGGATACGACGACAGCCCGTCGCGTCCCGCTTCGCGACCGGTCTCGCGGCGGAAGTTGTCGAGCTGCGCGTCGGTGATGCGGCCTTCCAGGTATGCGCGGCCATAGATGCCGGGCGCCGAATGACCCTGGATGTAGACCATGTCGCCGTCGAACGTATCGGTGCGGCCGCGGAAGAAGTGATCGAAGCCGACGTCGTACAGCACCGCGGCCGACTGGTAGGTCGCGATGTGCCCGCCGACGTTCGAAAGCCGGCCGGCACGCAGCACCATCACCATCGCGTTCCAGCGGATCATCGCGTTCAGGCGCCGTTCGAGTGCGAGATCGCCCGGATAGGCCGGTTGCCGTTCACGGGGCACCGTGTTCACGTACGCGGTCGTCACGCGGCCGTGCAGGTCGCCGTGGCGTGCCGCATCGAGGTCGGAAAGCTGGTCGAGCAGGTAGTGCGCGCGCGGGCGGCCTTCGAGCGCGATCACGGATTCGAGCGCATCGAGCCATTCGCGGGTTTCCTGCGGGTCGATGTCGGGTAGCGTGAGAGGTGCGGTCATGCAATGTCTCCAGAAGCATAAGACTGCGCGGGGCGACGGTCGTGGCGCCGCGTCGCGCGACGGAACGCCCGCCGATCGGCGGGCAGATAGTTGCAATTGCAATCGCATGGGGGCAATTGTTATCGAGGTAAAATTTAATTGCAACTGCAATTCAACGAGAGGAACGACCTGACATGAGCGCACCCGAACCCGATCTGTGGTTCTCGTTCGTCCGCGCGCACCGGACGATGATTCGCGAGATCGAGCGCCGCCTCGCGGCGGCCGGCCTGCCGGCCTACGCGTGGTACGACGCGTTGTGGGGGCTCGAAAGCGGGCCCGACGGCACGCGCCGCATGCACGAACTGGCCGACGTGCTCGCCATCGAGCGCTACAACCTCACGCGGCTCGTCGACCGGCTCGAACAGGAGGGGCTCGTCACGCGCGCCCGTTCGGCGGACGACGGCCGCGCCGCCTATGCGAGCATCACCGACAAGGGGCGGACGCTGCGCAAGAAGATGTGGAAGGTGTACCAGTCGACGGTCGCGGAACTCTTCCTCGATCAGTTCGGCGGTAAGGAGCAGGCAGCGATGGCCGCTGCGCTCGACCGTGCGACCGCCGCGGCGCGCGACGCGGCGGCCGATGCGAAGTAGCGGCGGCCGGCCCGA
>NZ_JAAGPB010000670.1:0-233 GCF_017104585.1 Burkholderia sp. Ac-20392 | reverse complement strand
AAAGGTGACGTAACGTGAGGGGGGAACAGTTAAAATGATGGAAAGAGCAGCGAAGACGACAAGACAAGAGATGGTGTGTAGGTGGTGTGCAGCGAGCACAGACATGAGAATGTGAGACGCGTAGGGGTAGACGAGATAGGTGAGGATGGAAACAGGGAGGGGAAGGACGATCGAATAGTACAGAGTGGGGGGGTGGGGGAGGGGGGGGGGGGGGGGGGGGGGTTTTTTTTTTA
>NZ_JAAGPB010000669.1:0-3484 GCF_017104585.1 Burkholderia sp. Ac-20392 | reverse complement strand
GCTGGCGTCCGCGAGCAGCCGCAGGCTGGTCGGCGCGTGGCACGCGAGCACGACGGCGTCGAACCGCTCATGGCCGGCCGCGTCGGTCGCCACCGTGACGCCGTGTTCGTCGCGCAGAATCGTGCGAACCGGCGTGTTCACGCGGACGTCGTCGAGCGTCGCGGCAATGCGCTCGACGTACCGCCGCGCGCCACCGGCGATCGTGCGCCAGGGCGGGCGGTCGTTGACCTGCAGCAGCGCATGGTTCAGGCAGAAGCGCAGGAACGTCGCCGCCGGAAACCGCAGGATGTCGTCGGCGTTGCTCGACCAGATCGCGGCCGCCATCGGCAGCAGGTAGTGCTCCTGGAACGATGTGCCGTAGCCGCCCGCGGCGAGCAGCTCGCCGACCGACAGACGCTGGCGGTGCGCCGTTTCGAGGTGACGCTGCGCGGATGCGTTGAAGCGCAGGATGTCGCGCAGCATGCCGAGGAACGACGGCGAGAACAGGTTGCGGCGTTGCGCGAACACCGTGTTGAGGTTGCTGCCGGCCCATTCGAGCCGGCCGCCGTCGACCGAAACCGAGAACGACATGTCGCTCGGATGCGCAGCCACGCCGATTTCGTCGAGCAGCGCGATCAGGTTCGGATAGGTCTGCTCGTTGAAGACGAGGAACCCGGTATCGACCGGATGGCTCGCGCCGTCGAGTTCGATATCGACGGTGTGGGTATGGCCGCCGAGGTAGTCGGCCGCCTCGAACAGCGTCACGCGGTGGCGGCGGGCGAGCAGGTAAGCGCTCGCCAGGCCGGCGATGCCGGCGCCGACGACGGCGATCCGCCGCCCGGGCGGCGAGGCAGTGGGGTGCGGATGCATCGCGATGGGTCTCCAGCAGGCGCGTGAGCGGTCTCGGTAGCGGCTTTTCACCAGATACGGAGCAAAGCGGGCGGCGGATGCGCGGGGCCCGGTCAGTCGCGCTCGCCCGGCGCTGCGAAGCCCGGCTGGCCGATCTGCCCGGGTGTTTGCGGCACGCGCCTGAAGCGCGACGTGTCGTAGCCCATCGCGTCGAGCCGGGCGAGCAGCGCGCGGTACGTCGCGTCCTCCATCGTCGGCGTGCGCGAGAAGATCCAGCCGAGCGTCTTGCCCGGGTAGCCGAGGATCGTGTAGCGATAGCCGGGATCGACGTAGAGCGTCAATTGCGTGACATACACCGGCCAGAACAATCGCACGCGCCATTCGCCGCCTGCGCTGCCCGGTGTCACGGAATCGACGAAGCGGTAGCGTTTCTCGGGCTGGTCGAAGCCGCCTTTCCGGCCGACGAATGCGTCGTCGATCCGGCCGTCCGCGCGCAGCGTCCACTCGGCCCGGCTGCCGACGTAATCGCGTTCCGCGAAATACGGGATGTTGGCGATCACGTACCAGCGGCCCATGTAGCGCGGCAGGTCGACGGGCACGGTCGACAGCGGCACGGCGGCGCGCGGGTTCGGGTTCGGGGGCGTGCCGGGGCAGCCGGCGGCGGCGAGCGCGAGACCCGGCGCGAGCAGGACGGCGACGCGGCGGACGATGCGATACGGCATGAAGGGCCTCATCCGCGCGCCGGCCGTTTGTCGAACAGGTAATGGGCGACGCCCCATTCCTGGCCGCCGGCATAGCCGAACAGTTCGGCGACCGCCATGTAGAACATCCGCCAGCGCTGGAATCCGACGCGCGCGTCGGCGCCGTAGACCGTTTCGAGCATCGGCATGACCCGGCCGCGCGCGGCATCGAGCGACACGAGCCACTGGTTGGCCGTGCGGGCATAGTGCGTGCCGTCGAGCCACCACTGGCGGGCGATGCGCACGTCGTCCTGGAAGTGCAGCAGCAGATCGGCGGACGGCATCGTGCCGCCGGTGAAGAAGTGGCGTGACATCCAGTCGGACCCGTCGCGCGCCGTGAAGTGATAGGCGAGGAGCCGGTGCGCGAACAGGTGCACGAAGAGCTTGCCGTCGTCGGGCATCCAGCGGGCGATTTTCGACAGCAACTGCCCGTAGTTCTTCATGTGCTCGAACATCTCGATCGACAGCACGCGGTCGAACCCCGCTTCGCCGGAGGCGAAATCGAATTCGGCCACGTTGCCCGTGACGATCCGCAGGTTGGTCAGCCCGCGGCGGGCTGCGCACTGCTCGATGAAACCGCGTTGACCGTGCGAATTCGACAGGCCGACGATCCGTGCGCGGGGATAGCGCTCCGCCAGCCACAGCGCCAGGGAGCCCCAGCCGCAGCCGAGATCGAGGATGCGCTGTCCGTCCGCGAGTTCGGCGCGCCGTGCGGTCAAGCCGAGCATCGCGTCCTCCGCCTGCGCGAGCGTCTCGTCGCCGCCCGGGTAATAGCCGCACGAATATTTCAGCCGGGGGCCGAGATGGGCTTCGAAGAAGGCGCCGGGCACCTCGTAATGCTGCGTGTTGGCCGCTTGCGTCTCGACCGCGATCGGGCTCGCGCGCAGTTCGCGCAGCAGCGTGTCGTGGGCCATCGCGCGCCGCTCGCCGTCGTCGGCGTGTTCGTCGCGCAGGCGTTGTCGCATCAGCGCACGCATCCCGGCGCGGATCAGCGGATCCGGCAGCCAGCCGCGCTCACAGCAGCGGATCAGCCAGGTGTCGCCGGGCGCGGCAATCCCGGCAGGCGACGGTTGCGAGGCGGTAGCGGTCATGATCGCGTGCTCCTGTCTTCGGGACGATCCGGTCCGGTGCGGGAAGGGGGCGCGGCCCGCGCGGGCGGCCACGGGATCAGCGCGCTGGTCGTGCGCATGTATTCGCGATAGCCCGGGCGGGTGTCGACGAGGCGGGCTTCGAGCAGCGGCAAGCCGGACACCCTGAGCAGCAGCCATGCCATCAGGAACGGCGGCAGCAGGGTCAGCGCGCCCCACGGCATGCCGATCGCCAGGATCGTGTAGGCCAACCAGTGCAGGCATTCGAAAAAGTAGTTGGGGTGTCGCGAATAGCGCCACCAGCCGGCCCGGCAGACCTGGCCGCGTTGGCCGGGATCGGCCAGGAAGCGCTTGAGCTGGCGATCGGCGGCCGCCTCTCCTGCCACGGCGGCGAACCAGATCGCGACTGCGGCGGCAAGCGCGAACCGGGACGGGGCTGCCGTGCTGTAGGCGGGGACGAAGAACGCGACGGACAGCGCCATCGAGATCAGCGCCTGCAACTGGAACAGCCAGAACAGGTTGCGCGCGGCCGCATCGCCCCATTGCAGGCGAAATTGACGGTAGCGCGCATCTTCCGGCTGCCGGTGATTGCGGCGCCACAGATGCCGCGCGAGCCGCAGCCCCCAAAGGCCGCCGCCCAGCGCGACGAGCGCGCGGTTCAATCCCGCGCCGGTGCCGAACCCGGCGGCGAGCACGGCTACGCCGCCGAGCGTCGCGGCCCAGACCGGGTCGATCATGCCGGCGTTGCGCGAGCGCAGTTGAACGATCCACACGGCCGTGAACGCGAGTATCAGTCCGACGAAAGCGAGGACGGCGACGGCGGCGGCA
>NZ_JAAGPB010000668.1:0-3610 GCF_017104585.1 Burkholderia sp. Ac-20392 | reverse complement strand
CGCCGCCCACGTCGAGTTCCATCCAGTCGCGCATGCGGGCCTTCAGCGCGCCCAGGCGCGCGGGGCGAGACGCGCCGATGCCGCGATAGTTGTAGGTGAGTGCCGCGAAGCCGCGTTCGGTCAGGAAGCGCGCGAAGCCCGCATACAGTCGCTCAGGCACGGCCGTTGCCGGATGGATCAGCACCAGCGCGCGCGGCTCGGCGTCCGGCGACCACAGTGTGCCGCGCAGCGCGTAGCCGTCGGCGGCGGAAAACTCGATGGGTTGGGAGGTCATGGCCATCCTCGCTCGGGTAGTTATTTCGTATGCGAAATATAGTCCGTGATTTATTTCGCGCACGAAATATCTGTCGAGGATTCATTCGAACCGGGTTCTCCGGAAGGTCGCAGGCGGCATCAGGCAATGCCTGCCTATTCATAAAACATTTGCATCTTTCCATAGAAGAATATTGCGTTTGTTTCATGATGAAGATCGACGTATCGTCACCGGTCAATCCGTTCCGCCGGCCGCCGTGCACGGCGGACCACGAGGCGTCGCCATCGCGCGGCCGCCCGCCAACCCTCCGGGAGATCACGTTGTTGAGCCGAATCGTCACGGCACTCTTGCTGGCGCTTGCCGCGCAGCAGGGCATGGCCAAAGACACCGTCACGCTGCGCGTCGGTGAACAGAACTACTTCAACATCCAGGCGTCGATGGAGGCGTCAGGCGTGCTGAAGGACCTGCCTTACACGATCGAGTGGAAGCATTTCCAGGCCGCCGCGCCGGTTGCCGAATCGCTGAACGGCAATGCGATCGACGTCGGCTTTCTCGGCGATTCCGCGCTGCTTACGCTGGCCGCGCGCGGCGCGCCGGTGAAGGTGGTCGCCGTGTCGCGGCAGAGCCTCGACGGCGTCGCGATTCTCGTACCGAAGCATTCGCCGGTGCGCACCGTGGCCGACCTGCAGGGCAAGACCATCGCCGTGTGGCGCGGCGCGTGGAGCCAGCAGCTCGTGCTGCGCGCGCTCGAACACGCGGGCTTGCGCGCGGATTCGGTCAAGTACGCGTACCTGATGCCGATCGATGCGACCAACGCGCTCGCGAACGGCTCGGTCGATGCGGTGTCGCTGTGGGAGCCGTTCGTCAGCACGCTCGCGTTGCGGCAGGGCGCGCGGCCCGTGACGACCGCGCAGGGGCTGATGCCGGCGCTGAGCTTCGTTGCCGCGAACGAGCAGGCTGCCTCCGGCAAGCGCGCCGAGATCACCGATTTCCTGCGGCGCGTGGTGGCCGCGCGCCAGTGGGTCGACAGCCATCCGCGCGAGTACGCGGACCTGTGGGCGAAGCGTGCGAAGCTCGAACCCGATGTCGCTTATCGCTGGCTCAACAACGCGAAGCAGCGCGTCGGCCCGGTCGACGAGAGGGCCGCGAAGGACGCGCAGAACACGGCGGACTTCCTGCACAAGGCCGGTGTGATTCCGGCAGCGTACGACACGTCGAAGCTGCTCGACCGCTCGTATGCGGGCGCGTTCGCGGCGCCTGCGCAGAAGACGGCCGCCGCGCAGTAAGCGGGCCATCCCGGCCACGATTTCGAAACGAGAACCACAAGGACACCCCGACATGCCAGTCGACATCATCGGCATGATCACCGCGACACCCGGCGCGGAGGTCGATGTACCCGGCGGCGCGGCCGTCCAGCCCGACTACGTGCGCCGCTTCGCGCAGGCGCACGAGGCCGCCGGCTTCGACCAGATCCTGGTCGGCCATTTCAGCAACGCGGCGGACGGCTTCATCGTCGCGTCGTTCGCGGCCGCCGCGACCGAACGCATCCGCATCCTGCTCGCGCACCGGCCGGGCGTGATCGTGCCGTCCGCCGCCGCGCGGCAGATCGCGACGCTCGACGTGTTCAGCGGCGGCCGGCTCGCACTGAACGTCGTGTCGGGCGGCGACGATACGGACCTGCAGCGCGACGGCGATTTCGTGCCGCACGATGCGCGCTACCGCCGCACCGGCGAATATCTCGACGTGCTGAAACGGATCTGGCAGGCCGACGCGCCGGTCGACCACGACGGCGCGTTCTACCGGCTGCGCGGCGCGTCGCCGCTCGTGAAGGGCGCGCAGCGGCCGCATGTGCCGATCTATTTCGGCGGATCGTCGCCGGCTGCGCTGGCGGTCGCGGGCGAACATGCCGATGTCTACATGACGTGGGGCGAGCCGCTCGCGTCGGTGCGCGAGCAGATCGCGCGCGTGCGGGCTGCTGCCGCACCATTCGGGCGTGCGCCGGGTATCAGCGTGTCGTTCCGGCCGATCGTTGCCGGCACCGAGGCGGCTGCATGGGAGAAGGCCGAGGCGATCCGCGAGCGCGTGCGCGCGGCACGGCTCGCGAACGGCCAGCCGATCGACGGCCATGCGCCGCAGAATGCGGGCTCGCAACGACTGATGGCGGCGGCCGCGCAGGGCGACGTGCTCGACGAGCGGCTGTGGATGGGCGTCGCGAACCTGACCGGCGCGCGCTGGAATTCGACTGCGCTGGTCGGCACGCCGGAGCAGGTCGCGCGGGCGCTCGGCGCGTATTACCGGCTCGGCGTGTCGACGTTCCTGATTCGCGGGTTCGATCCGCTGGACGATGCGCTCGATTACGGGCGCGACCTGATTCCGGCGATTCATGCGCATATCGCGGAGCTCGACCGGTATCACGCGGCGGTGTCGGCGTAGGCTTCGCGCTACAACCAACGATATTGCTTCGACGTACCCCGGCATTGCCAGCGTGGAATGCCGGGGCGATGCCATGTCGGGCGCCACTCCGTCGACGCGTTCAGAACGACGGCAACCCCGGCGGATTGGTCTCCGCGCGCGCGATCGCCTCGCTCTGCAAGCCCCAGCGCGCAAGCGCCTGCCCATAGCGGCCACTCCCGATCAGCGCGTTCGTCGCCAGCGTCAGCGCGGGCGCGAGCCCGCTGCCGCGCCGCGTCGCGATCGCCACGTCGGCATTGGCCGGCCAGCCCGCATTGACGACGCCGACGCGGCGGATCTTGCCCGTGCGCGCGGCCTCGTACGCGAGCGACGCGTTCGGGTTCAGTTCCGCATCGGCGCGGCCCGACAGCAGCGCGACGCGCGACGCCGCATCGTCGTCGAAATAGAGCAGCTCGGCCGGCTTCAGCCCCTGCGCCACGTTGCGCTTGTTCCACTCGAGCAGGATGCGCTCCTGGCTCGTCCCCGCGCCGGTGATGATGCGCAGGCCGGCGACATCCTTCGGCTCGGCGAGCTTCGCGATCGGGCTGCCGGTGCGCACGTAGAAGCCGTGCAGCCCGAGCCGGTAGGTCGTGAAATCGTATTTCTCCTTGCGCTTCTCGGTCACGCCGACGTTCGAGATCACCGCATCGTACTTGCCGGACGTCAGCCCGAGCGGCCAGTCGGCCCACGCGATCGGCAGCAGCACGAGCGTGCGGCCGAGCGCGTCGGCGACGAGCTGCGCATAGTCGGGATCGGCGCCGACCACGGTGCGCGCGTCGGTCGCGTAGGTCGACACGGGCGGCGCGTGCGGTGAAATCGCGACCGTGAACGCGCCATCGCGTACCCAGCGGTAGCCGGCTGCCGCGCGGATCGCCGCATCGTCGGGTTGCGCGCGCAGGCGGCCGG
>NZ_JAAGPB010000667.1:0-3985 GCF_017104585.1 Burkholderia sp. Ac-20392 | reverse complement strand
GCAGTTCGCGGGCCAGGACGCCGACGTGCTCGTGCGCCTCGATGCCGATGGCGACGTGCTCGTGCGCGCACGCGTGCCGGGACACCGGTGTCCGGCCGTCGGCGAACGCGTCGCACTGGTGGTGGATGGCGCGGTGATGGCGTACGCGCGCTGAGCGGCGCGGCACGCCGCTACGCGCTTTTGCTCGCGTTCACACGCATTCAGGCATCGGCGCAGCCCGCATCCGACAACGGCCGGAACGTCCGGCCCTCCGTCTCGACCGTCGCGCCCAGCAGCCGCGCGAGCCCCTTCGCGCCTTCGCGCATCACGACGTCGTGATTCCATCGGAACAGCGGGCGACCGAGCGGCTCCAGCCGGTTCATCCAGCGCACGTGCGTGCGGATGTGCCAGTCGTAGCGCACGATCGTACGGGCGCCGTCGGCAACGAACGCCCAGCATCCATCGCCTTCGATCGCGCCGCTCGCACGGCCTTCGAGTGCATGCGGCGGCTCGACGCGTCGCACGCGCATGTCGAACGTCAGCCGATACGGCAGCGCCCCCTTCCACGTGTACCGGTGCAGCGCGCCGACGCCGCGCGTATCGCCCGGCTCGATCTCGACGGTGCTCACGGCGCCCTTCCACCAGTCGGGCCAGCGGTCGACCTGGTAGATCGCGTCCCACACCACCGCAAGCGGCGCGTCCACGCGCCAGGTCGTCGAGAACCGGTATTCCGCCATGCAGCCTCCGGCCTGCCCGTCAGGGGCAGGAGTCAGCGCACCGTTCAGGGCGCGAAGAAGCGTTCGGGAAACGCGACGTCGATCTCGACGTCGTCGAGCGTCACGGTTTCGAGCGGCACGTCGTCATCGTCCGCGAAGCTGACGACCTTCAGCGGAAAGCCGTCCTCGGTATCCAGCCACAGCCGGTAGCGATGCACGCCGTCGACCACATGGGCGGGCGCGCCGGTGACCGACACGCGCAGCGCGGTCCGGCCGCCGACCGCCTCCTCGCCTTCGGTCACCGTCGCGCCGCCTTCCTGCAGCGCATGGACGTTGCGCAGCAGTTCGCCGACGTCCGACCGGTCGACCCGGTGGCCGCTGCGGTCGCGCACGAGCGGATTGGACGGCGACAGCGTCAGCGCGGGCGGTGCATGCGCGCCGAACGGGCGCAGCCGCACCTTGCCGTCGCCGGGATCGTAGGCGAGCACCGCGCCGTGATGCGGCGACACGAAATCCATCCGGACGAAGCCCGGTTTCAGGTACGCGTAGCGGATTTCAGTGTGCTCGCCGCTGCGCGCGGACGAGCGGATCGTCGCGCGGTACGAGCGGACGTGGTCGAAATGCGCCTGCGCGACAGTCACGGGATCGGCGGTCATGCTCGCTCCTATCAGGCTCGCGGCCAGCAACGCGGCGATCACGGCGCCGCCTCGACATCGAGCACGCCTTCCATCCCGCGCTCGCGATGGCTCCTGAAAAACAGCAGCCGATGCGTGCAATAGTAGGCGAACCGGCCCGGCTGCGCCGGCGTGAAGCGAAACGTCTTCGGCGTCGTGGCGAGCTCGGTGTGCACCGTGATGCCGGCCTGCGGCGCATCGATCTCGAAGCTGTGCGGCACCAGGCCGGGCTCGGCCGACACGGTCAGCTCGACCGGCACGTGCGCCCGCACGATCACGTGATTCGGTCGGAAGAAATAGCTGCCGCCGACGATCGCCACCCGCTGCACGCCGTCGGCGTCGACGGGCACGCGCACCGGTGCGTCGCCGTCCGCCCACGCCAGCGCGCTGCCCGCGGCGAACGCCGCCAGCGCCAGCATCGGCACGAGTCCCTTCGTCATCGTCGTCTTCATCGCCTGCTCCGTACCGGCGCCGCGCGCGTTACCCCTTCCACGCGTCGGTCGGGCCGCCGAGCTCGCCGCACGCGTCGATCGCGAGTTCGCGCAGGCGCCGTTCGTCGCCCTGGCCGGACAATGCATAGCCCATTCCGCGATCCGACCAGAAATACGTGTAGCGGTCGCCGGCCGACATTGCCTGCGGCGCGAGGCGCCGTGCGTCGTAAGCCGTCATGTACAGCGTCACGCGCTCGCCGTCCGCGCGCTGGTACATGAGTTGCGCGGCCGGCCCCGCTTCGCCGGGGAGCAGCCGGCCGCCGAGCAGCGCATAGCCGTATTCGTCGAGCGACGGCGCACGCACGGGCCGCCCGAGACGCGCGGACAGCCACGCGACGAGACGTTCGGGGTCGCCCGCACCGACCTCGACCGGATGTTCGCGGTCGGCCACGTACGTCGCATACGCGACATCCGCGCGCGCGGCGAACGCCGGTTCGCGGTCGAACGCCATCCAGCCCACATGCAGTGCGACGCCGATCAGCAGCCCGGCCGCGAGCCCCGCGAACGCATAGGCGATCCCGCGCCGGCGCGGCGCACGGCGCTGCACGAACAGCGCGGACGCGGCGCCCGGCAGCGGGAACAGCGCCTGCAGCGCATCGCGCTGCGCCCGGTAATGCGCGAATCGTTCGGCTTCCTCCGGATCGGCCAGCACGCGCTCGAGCACCTCGCGACGCTCGTGCCCGGACAGCTCGCCGTCCAGCAGCGCGGACAGCAGTTGCGCCGACGCATCGTCGTCCCGCTCGTTCGAAGGCTTGTGCGGATCGTCCATCATGTCTTTCCGATCACTCGTAGTGAAGCCGTGCCGTGCGCCGACGGCTCGTCCGACAGCAGCGCGCGCATCTGCCCGCGCGCCCGTGCGAGCCGCGACATCACCGTGCCCACCGGGATGCCGAGCACCTCCGCGGCATCGCGATAGCTCAATTCCTCGAGCGCGACCAGCAGCAGCACCTCGCGCTGTTCGACCGGCAGCCGGTACAGCGCGCGCTGCACGTCGCGCAGCACCAGCCCGCCGATTTCGCCGGCCGGCGCGGCCATCGTCTGCCACGGCGCCGTTGCATCGTCGACCGCGATCTCGTGCCGCGCGCGCAACTGGTCGATGAAGCGGTGCCGCAGCAGCGTCAGCAGCCACGCGCGCAGGTTGCCGCAGTCGCGTGGCGGGCGATTCAGCGCACGCTCGAGCGTGTCCTGCACGAGATCGTCCGCCCAGGCCCGGTCGCCCGTCAGCGCGCGCGCATAGCGCGTGAGATGCGGCAACCACACCAGCAGATCCGATTCGTAGCTCATCGGGATGCCTCGCGCACCGCCGTGCGGTCACGGACGCGCGACGTGCCACATGCCGCCGATCCCGTCGCCGCCCGCGTCGCCGGGCTTGCGATCCAGCTTCCAGCGATACAGCGGGCGCCCGCGGTACGCCCATTGCTTGCTGCCGTCGTCGCGCGCGACGAGACTCAGCGCGCCGGTTGCCTTGTCGTACGCGTCGGCAAGCGCAGGCGGCCAGTTGGCCGCGCACGCGCTGTCGCACGCGCTCTTGCCGGGCGCATCGCGATCGAACACGTACAGCGTCATGTGCGCTTCGTCGACCAGTTTTCCGTCGCCGGCGCGCGGTGGTTCCGCGGCGGCCGGCCGCACGATTGCCGCCGACAGCGCGACGGCGACGAGTATCCGTTTCATGCCCTTTCTCCTTGGCACGGCATCGCGACACGGCGGCACCGGCCGGGACGATCGGCTAGGTCTCGACCATTATCCCGCCGGCAGGTGCTGCCGGGATTCGGTATGTAAACGGATGGAGGCGACCGGTTATTCCACGCTGGCCGGCGAGCGTCGGCAGCGGCCATTCATGCGACGAAAGAAAGCGAAACACCCAAAGACAACGCGGCATGACATTTCTGTCATGCCGCGTTGCGCGACCCGTTGCGCACGGCGGCCAATGCGGCGGCGCCGTGCGTGTCCGGCCGGTTACTTCGGCAGTGCGCCCGTCAGCGACTGGAGCAGCGACGACACCGGTGCGAGCGGGTTGCCCGGCGCGCTGTTGCCCGAGTGCGGCGTGACCGACAGGCCCGCCGCGGAGCCGTGTGCCGTGCCGACCGTCGTGCCGGCCGCGTTGACGACCGTCGCAGTCGAGTTG
>NZ_JAAGPB010000666.1:0-3711 GCF_017104585.1 Burkholderia sp. Ac-20392 | reverse complement strand
GGCGTGGCGGTCACCCGAATCGGTACAATACGCGCGTTGTCCGCACCGTCGGAGCAGCCCGCGATCGCGTGGCGCGACGCCGCCGGCGCGCCTCTCGCTCTCACGTTGCACGGCTTCGACCACTTCCATGCAGACTGACCCGACGCCCGCGCAGGCCGCGGCCGAGCCCGGCGCAGCATCCGGCGGCAACGCGCCGCAGCGCGCGACCGCGCGCTTCATGCTGTCGCACCCGGCGCACATCGTGTCGCTCGGCTTCGGCAGCGGGCTCGCGCCGATCATGCCCGGCACGTTCGGCTCGCTGTTCGGCTGGCTCTCGTTCGTCGTGCTCAACCGCTACCTGACGGTGCCCGAATGGTGGGCGCTGATCGCGGTCGGCTTCGTGGCGGGCACGTGGCTCACCGGTTTCACCGCGAGGAAGATGGGCTCGGCCGATCCGGGCGCCGTCGTCTGGGACGAGATCGTCGCGATCTGGCTCGTGATGCTGTTCGTCACGCCCGCGACCTTCATCGGCCAGCTGTGGGCGTTCGTCGCGTTCCGCTTCTTCGACATGCTCAAGCCGCCGCCGATCCGCTATTTCGACCGCCGCCTGAAAGGCGGGCTCGGCATCATGGTCGACGACCTGGTCGCCGCGTTCATGACGCTGCTCGTGATCGCCCTGTGGCGCTCCGTCGTCGGCTGACCGATTTCCCGACTCCCGTTTCCCGACGCGCATGCCAACCGATTCCGTCGTCCATCAGCTTGCGATCCGCGCAGGCAACAAGTTGCGTGACGAGCACCTGGCGCTCGCCACCGCCGAATCCTGCACCGGCGGCATGATCGCCGCCGCGATCACCGACATCTCCGGCAGCAGCCAGTGGTTCGAGCGCGGCTTCGTCACGTACTCGAACCAGGCCAAGATCGAGATGATCGGCGTGCCGCCCGACCTGATCGACAAGCACGGCGCCGTCAGCGAGCCCGTCGCGCGCGCGATGGCCGAAGGCGCGCTGCGCAACAGCCGCGCGCAGGTCGCGCTGTCCGTCACCGGCATCGCCGGCCCGGCCGGCGGCAGCGAGAAGAAGCCGGTCGGCACCGTGTCGTTCGGCTGGAGCAACCGGCTGCATACCGACGTCGAGACGCTCGTGTTCAAGGGCGACCGCGACCAGATCCGCACGCAGGCGGCCGCGCATGCGCTGCGCGGGCTGCTGAAGCTGCTCGACGAGCGCGAGAGCTGATCGGACCGGGGGCGCCCGCCGGCTCCCCCGCCTGCCCGCTTACTGGATCGCGTCGGGCTTCACGACGATCCAGTTCTTGTCTGCCGTCACCGGCAGGCCGAGCGATTTCTGCTGCGCGGCCGATTCGTCCGACCACGCGCGGATCTGCGCCATCTGCTTGTCCTTCTTGTTCACCCACACCCGCACGCCGCCGCGCGCGATGTCGGTCGCGTTCAGCAGCATGTAGCCGTCGGACGTCGGCGTGTCGCCCGCGACGAGCACCGGCTTCTTCCACTGGTCGATCCAGCCGACGATCGAGCCGAGCTTGCCTTCGTACCACGTCATCGGGTTCATCAGGAACGGCGTGATCACCAGGCTGCGGTTCGCGGCCTCGTCGTACTTGCCCGCCTTGATCTGCAGCCGCGATGTGGTCAGCGCGCCCGTCGCCGGGTTGCGCAGCAGCGTCGTCACGCCGATCACGTTCTGCGGCTTCACGTTGTAGCCGTACTTCGGGTCGGACAGCACGAGCCGCGCGAGCTCCTCGTGCGCAGCCGTCATCACGTAGACCTCGATCCCGTTCTCGCGCAGCGCGTTGTACAGCTCCTGCATCCCGCGGAAGAAATGCGGCGGGTTCACCGTGCCGTCGACCACCTTGTCGCCCTGCCAGTAGCGGATCGGGATCGGCTTGCCGTCGGCGAGCATCGCGTCGACGTGGCGCTTCAGGTCGGCCAGCGACTGGCCGGCGAACGCCTGCGCGATCCACGGGTAACAGACCAGGTCGTCGATCTCGCAGAGCCGGTAGTAATAGCTCGTCAGCGATTCCTTGTAGTCGGCGGAATCCTTGAACGGGATCAGCTTCAGCGACGGGTCGAGCGTGTCGCGCGTCAGCACGCCGCGGTTCTCGAGGTACGGCAGCAGCGACTCCTCGAGATCGTAGCGGTAGGTCGTGTTGTCGGCGTCGAACACCGCGTAGTCGCCGCGGTGCGCGTGCGCGGCGATCATCGCATTCAGCGCCTTCGCGCTGTCGGCCGGCCAGTGCGAGAGATCCGCCGCATGGGCGAACGTCATGCACAGCGATGCGGCAAATGCGCTCAGAAGACGGCGGGACAGCTTGGGCATGGCGTCACTCCCTTTCTTGACATTTTCGTTACGGATCGATGACAAGCGGGAGCATCGCGCGACTAAATTGCGGGCATGCGGTGCGGAAGCGACGGGAAGTTGTCCGCGTGCGCCAGTGCGGGCCGGGCGGGCGGAGGAGCGGGAAAATTCGAGGGAAGCGGCGAGCTCGCGCGAGGGAGCCCGCCGGAACCGTCTGCCCGGGCGGGCAGACAGTACAACCGATCAACGATGCGCGTTGATCGTGTCGCGGGTCTTCTGCGCGGCGAGCGCCGCGGCTTCGGCGAAATCCTCGCCCTTGCTCGCGTACAGGATCGCGCGCGACGAGTTGATCATCATGCCGGTGCCGTCGGCCGTACGGCCCGCGTTGACGGTCGCCTGCACGTCGCCACCCTGCGCGCCGATGCCGGGAATCAGGAGCGGCATGTCGCCGACGATCCCGCGCACGATCTCGATTTCCTTCGGGAAGGTCGCGCCGACCACGAGGCCGAGCTGGCCGTTCTTCGCGTTCCACTTGTTCGCCGCGAGGTCGGCGACGACCTGGTACAGCGGGCGGCCGTTCGTGTCGAGGAACTGCAGGTCGGAGCCGCCCGGGTTCGACGTGCGGCACAGCACGATCACGCCCTTGCCTTCGTGCTCGAAGTACGGCTCGACCGAGTCGTAGCCCATGTACGGGTTCACCGTGACGGCGTCCGCGCGATAGCGCTCGAACGCTTCGCGCGCGTACTGCTCGGCCGTGCTGCCGATGTCGCCGCGCTTTGCGTCGAGGATCACCGGCAGGCCCGGATGCTGGAGGTGGATGTGCGCGATCAGCCGCTCGAGCTGGTCTTCCGCGCGATGCGCGGCGAAGTAGGCGATCTGCGGCTTGAACGCGCTCGCGTATTGCGCGGTCGCGTCGACGATCTGCCGGCAGAATTCGAAGATCGCGTCGGGCTGGCCGTCGAACTGCACGGGGAAACGCGACGGCTCGGGATCGAGGCCGACGCACAGCAGCGAATTGGTGCGCTGCCACGCGGCGCGCAGCGATTCGATGAAAGTAAGCGGGGAAGACATGGCGGGTACTCGCGGCAAACCGTTGGTAGACCGCGTATTTTACCCGCGTCGCCGGCGCGCCTCGCGTGTCGCGGCATTGCTGCGTGCATCGGCGCGCTCGACGGTGAACGCAAAACGCCGCGTGAGCCGCTCGCCGGGCGCCAGCAGCGTCATCCCGTGCGCGGTCGCGCCGCCCGGCAGGTTCACCGCATTGATCGGATGATCGACCGGCTCGAAGCAGAAGAAATCCTCGCCGGGCGGCGTATAGAGCACGTACGCGTCGGCATCGGCCGCCACCGTCAGCGACAGCCCGCGGCGCGGCCAGCTCACCGTCGCGTGGCCGCCCCAGCCGGTGAACGCGTGATTGACGAGA
>NZ_JAAGPB010000665.1:0-3761 GCF_017104585.1 Burkholderia sp. Ac-20392 | reverse complement strand
CGTCGATGCGATGAAGGAATTGCCGGCGACGCTGCTGCTGCGTCCGCTGAACTTCGACACGCTCGCGACCTGGCTGTATGCGGAAGCCGCGCGCGGCACCTACGAGGAAGGCGCGGTCGCCGCGCTCGCGATCGTGCTGGCCGGGCTGGTGCCCGTGATCCTGCTCGCCCGCACCCGCCACAAGATCGGAGCCTGACACCATGAACCTGCTCGAACTCGACGACCTCTGCCTCGCCTACGACACGCCGCACGGCCGCCGCACCGTGGTCGACGGGCTGAGCCTCGCGCTGCCGCGCGGCGACATCGGCTGCCTGCTTGGTGCGTCGGGCTGCGGCAAGACCACCGTGCTGCGTGCGATCGCCGGCTTCGAGCCGGTGCGCATGGGGCGCATCGTGCTGGACGGCGCGCCCGTCGCGGCGCCGTCGCTCGACGTGCCGCCCGAGCGGCGCCGCATCGGCATGATGTTCCAGGATTACGCGCTGTTCCCGCACCTGAGCGCGGCGGACAACGTCGCGTTCGGCCTGCGGCGCATACCGAAGGCCGAACGGCGCCTGCGCGTCGCGGAGATGCTCGACCTCGTCGGCCTCGCCGATTCCGGCAACGCCTATCCGCACGAACTGTCGGGCGGCCAGCAACAGCGTGTCGCACTCGCGCGTGCGCTCGCACCGTCACCGGAGCTGCTGCTGCTCGACGAGCCGTTCTCGAATCTCGACGTCGATACGCGCGAGCGGCTCGCGTTCGAACTGCGCGACATCCTGAAACGCACGGGCCACACCGCGATCCTCGTCACGCACAACCAGGCCGAAGCATTTGCGATCGCCGACCGGATCGGCGTGATGAAGGACGGCCAACTCGCGCAATGGGATACGCCGTACGCGCTGCATCACCATCCGGCCAGCCCGTTCGTCGCGGATTTCGTGCGCCGCGACGCGCTGGCCGACGAACGCGCACGCGCACTGGCGCGCGGCCGCTGAACCCGCCAGCGCGATGCACGCCCGCGTCGCTTCATTGCGGCCTTTCATTGCCGCGTCAGGCCGGTTCCGCAAGATCGCGCACGGGCAGCGCGGTCGAATACTTGATCTGCTCCATCGCGAACGACGAGCTGACGTCGAACAGCGGCACCGCGCGAATCAGTTGCTTGTAGACGCGGTCGTAATCGTCGATGCCGGCCACCACGACGCGCAGCAGGTAATCGGTCTCGCCGCTCATCCGGTACACCTCGACCACTTCCGGCATGTCGCGCACGGCCTGCGTGAAACGCTGCGCCCATTCCTCGGTGTGCTGGTTCGTGCGGATCGCGACGAACACGGTCGTGCCGACCCCGAGCTTGCGCGGATCGCACAGCGCAACCTGCGCGCGAATCGCGCCGGTTTCCTTGAGCCGCTGCACGCGCTTCCAGCACGGCGTCTGCGACAGGTTCACGCGCTGTGCCAGTTCCGCGATCGGCAGCGTGGCATCCGCCTGCAACAGCTCCAGCAGCTTGCGATCGATGGCGTCCATTTCTCCAGTCCCTCGTAGATAGAAATTTATTCTATTCATCCTGCACAACGGGGAACAATATGGAAACGGCTGCGCCGCGTCGACCGGTATAAATACCGATCCGGTACTCGCCCGAAACGAGCGATTCAACCGGTACGCGGCATGCACCAAATGAAACAGGCGATCCCGCCCGTGAAGGTGGAATCGCCCGAGGTTCCTGCACGTCGCGGCCAGCCCGGCGCCTGCGCGCCACCGGCCGGCGCACCGCTCAATACGCGACCGTCGCGATCTCGCGCACGAAGCTGTCTTGCTCGAGCGCGTCGACGAACGCGATCGCGTAGTCTTCCGCCGAGATCTTGCTGTTGCCTTGTGTGTCCACGATCAGCTTGCCGACGCCCGTGCGGAACGTACCCGTCCGCTCGCCCGGGGCGATCAGCGCGGCCGGCGCGAAGAACGTCCAGTCGAGATCGCCGACCGTCTTCAGGTAGTCGAGCGCATCGCGGTGCGCGAGTGCGACCGCCTTGTACGCTTCCGGGAAACCTTCGCTGTCCACGAGTTGCTTGCCCGGTGCGACTTCGAGCGAACCGGCACCGCCCACCACCACGAGCCGCTTCAGCCCTGCCTGGCGCGTGCCGGCGACCAGCGCCTTCGCTGCCGCGACAACCTTCGCCGCATCATCCTGCTTCGGACCGTACGCGCTTGCGACGACGTCATGGCCCGGCAGCGCGGCTGCGATGCTGGCCGCATCGAACAGGTCGGCCGCCTTCGCGGTGATGCCGTCGCCGGCGGCACCCGGATTGCGCGACAGCGCGGTCACGCGATGGCCGCGTCGTGCGGCTTCCGCGGCGATGCGCGAGCCGATCGTGCCGGTGGCGCCGAACAGCGCGATATTCAAAGTACGTTGCGTCATATCGATTCTCCAGTAATAAAAATATGTAACACAGTTAATTACACATAAGACCGAAAAAAACGGGGCAAAGCCCCCGTTGCGCCGGTCGCCGCGCCTCTCGCGCCGTCCGGCTTCCTGCCCTGCCGCCAGTCACCCGCCGGCGCGTGCCGCCTGTTGCGTGCGCTGCTCCAGGTCCAGCACGTCGGCCGTGACGTCGGCCAGCGTGCGGGTGCCAAGCGATGCTTCCATCGCCCGCTGCGCGTCGCCGATGTAGTCGATCAGCGCGCCCTGGATGTGCCGCCCGACGAGACACGCGGGATTCGGCGCCTCACGGTGCAGCGCAAACAGTTGCGCATCGTCGACCGCGCGATACACGTCGAGCAGCGTGATCGCGCCGGGCTCGCGCGCCAGCAGCGCACCGCCGCCCGCGCCCAGTTGCGACGTGGTCAGCCCTGCGGCCGCCAGCATCGACAGCAACCGGCGGATCAGCGCCGGATTCGTGTTCACGCTGCCCGCGATGATGTCGGACGACAGCGGCACGCCCTCCTGCATCGACAGCAAGGCAAGCACGTGGACGGCAAACGCGAACCGGCTGCTGGTATTCATTCCTGACTCACTTGACGACGCCGGCCCATCCCGCGGCCGGCGACATATGTAACTACTATAATTACATTTCGCGGATCATGCAAGCCCGCGTCACTCTCCGCTCGCGGGCTTGGCGCCTGACGCGTTCTGCTGGCTCCACTGCTGGAGCTTCTTGCCGGCTTCGGCGATCTTCGCGCCGGCTTCGGAAGCCGCATGCGCGACGACCGCGGACGCGGCCGCGTCGATCTGCGCCTGCGCGGCGGATGCGAGGCCGCTCGCGGACAGCGGCGGCACGGCCGACGCTGCAGACGCGATGCCGGCCTTCGCGGCGTTGATCTGCTGGTTGACGGTGCTCGCCACCTGGTCGAGCGCCTTGGCCGCGTTGTTCGCGGCATCGGCGGCCGCGCTCGCGGCCGTATCGGGTTGCGTGACCGGCGCACCGGACTTCTCGCAGCCCGCGAGCAACAGCAGCGCACCGGCGGCCACGGCCGCCAGTACGGACCCGGGCACGCGACGCGCCCGCGAAGTCTTCATGTTCATCAGCAATCTCCGGCCGCGCGCCGCGCGGCCTCGTGGTTGGACCGACGTCGATGATACCGCCTGTGGAACAGGGCCAATCACGCGCCGTTATTAAAAATGGCTTTCAATTTCGGACTCGTCTGATTTAATCGCACACGCGAGGACACTAAAGTGGGCACGCTTCAATCCGCTTTGGACGTGCCCCCTTTTTCTCATGAATATCCTCGTCGACTGGTTCATCGCCCTGGCCGCCGTGCTCGCCACCATCCTGTTCCTGTGCCTGCGCCCA
>NZ_JAAGPB010000664.1:0-3765 GCF_017104585.1 Burkholderia sp. Ac-20392 | reverse complement strand
CGGCCGCCTGCTGCGGTGTGGCCGGGCTGAAGCCGACGTTCGGCCGCGTGTCGCGGCGCGGCGTCGCGCCTGCCGAAACCACGCTCGATTGCGTCGGGCCGTTCGCACGCGATATCCGTACGCTGGTTGCCGTGATGGCCGCAATCGCGCCCGGCTTCGATCGTGCGCAGGCGGCGGCCTCTGCTGCAGGCTGCACGATCGCGCACATCACGGTCGATGCCGATCCGGCAATCGCCGCCGCGCTCGACGCGGCCGTGCGCGCGTCGGGCCTGCGCACGCACACGGTCGTGCTCGACGAAATGCCGGCGTCATTCGCGGCAGGGCTCACCGTGATCAATGCGGAAACATCGCGCGCGTTCGGCCATCTCGTCGAATCCGGCAAGCTTGGCGCCGATCTCGATGCGCGATTGCGTGCGGCCGCAACGACCACGCCTGCGGCATTGAAAGAAGCCGAAGTGGTACGTGCACGCTTCACCGCACAAGTCGACGCCGCGCTCGAACACGCGGACGTGCTCGTACTGCCCACGTTGCCCGCACTGCCGATCACGCTGCAGCAGGCGCGCGACGGCGTATCGGTGATCGCGATGTCATCGCTGATCCGGCCGTTCAACCTGAGCGGCCATCCGGCGCTCAGCCTGCCGCTGCCGCTGTCCGGTTCGCCGCTGAAGGCCGGCCTGCAGATCGTCGGGCGCAAGGGCGCGGACGAGCAGGTCTGTGCGATCGCGGCACACTTCGAAGCGGCACTCGCCGCATGAACCACGATGCGGGCGCGACTGCATCCAGCACGCGCCCGCGAACCAGGGAATCACGCACCATGTCAGACCGAGTCGTCCTCGTCACCGGCGCCGCGCGCGGGCTCGGCGCCGTCATCGCCGAACGTTTTCATGCAGCAGGCTACCGCGTCGCGCTGGCCGATATCGCCGCCGACGCCATTCAGGCGCATGCACGCGAACTCGATCCGAGCGGCGAACGCGCGATCGCCCTGCCGCTCGACGTCACGTCCAAACGCGACTTCGAAGCCGCGCGCGATGCGCTCGTCGCGCGCTGGGGCACGATCGACGTGCTCGTGAACAACGCGGGCGCATCGAAGGTCGTGCCCGCGATGGAGATCACGGCCGAGCAGTTCGACCAGGTGATCGACGTGAACCTGCGCAGCGTGCTGTTCGGCTGCCAGGTGTTCGGCCAGTACTTCGCGACGCGCGGCGCGGGCCGTATCGTCAACATCGCGTCGCTCGCCGGGCAGAACGGCGGCTCGGCGACGGGTGCGCACTACGCGGCCGCGAAGGGCGGCACGCTGACGCTGACCAAGGTGTTCGCGCGCGATCTCGCCGCGCAGGGCGTGACCGTCAACGCGATCTCGCCGGGCCCGCTCGACCTGCCGATCGTGTATGAAAGCGTCGCACCGGAGAAACTGCGCCAGGTGCTCGCGAGCCTGCCGGGCGGCAAGCTCGGCTCGGCCGGTTTCGTCGCGGATGCCGCCGTGCTGCTCGCGTCGGGCGACGCGCATTTCGCGAACGGCGCGTGCTGGGACATCAACGGCGGGTTGTACATGCGCTGAGCACGACGGCCTCGTCGCGTCTCCTGCGACGCTCGGGGCCGGTTCACGCCAACGGCCGCCCATGCGCCGGCCCCGCGCACGGATTTCCCCGGACAGGGGAACCTACCCTAGCGCGGCGCGTCGCCGTCGTCGCCCCACACCACCATCACGTCGCGCACGAGCGCGGCGATCGACGTCGCGCCGAGCTTCTCCTTGATGCTCGCGCGATGCACGTCGACGGTCTTCACGCTGATCGACAGATCCGACGCGATCTGCTTGCTGCCCTTGCCGTCCACCACGCCGCGCAGCACTTCCTTCTCGCGCGCGGTCAGCGCATCGAGCCGCTGGCGCAGCTCGCGGTGACGCTGGCTCACCGCATGCCGTTGCTGCGCGAGCCGCAGCGCGCGCTGCACGCGCTCGAGCATCTGCTGCGAGTTGTACGGCTTCTCGACGAAATCGATCGCGCCGTTCTGCAGCGCGCGCACGGACATCGGGATATCGCCGTGCCCGCTGACGAAGATCACCGGCAGCGTCGCACCGCGCGCGTTCAGTTCCGCCTGCACGTCGAAGCCGCTTTTCTCCGGCATCCGCACATCGAGCACCAGGCACGCGGGCAGGTTCACGTCGAAGCGCGCGAGAAAATCGGTGGCGTTCGCGAATCCTTCGGACGCGATGCCGACCGATTCGAGCAGCCACGCGAGCGACGTCCGCATGCCGTTGTCGTCGTCGACGATATATACGATCGGTGCGGGTGACGTCATCGCGGGTGTCTCACTGAATATCGGTATCGGTATCGCACGCGCCGCATACGGGGCCGGGTGCCGGCTCGTCGCGCGCGTCGTTCGCGGGGGGTGTGCGGCACATCATAACGAGCCGAAAACCCGCTGAAAACCCCTTCACGGGCCGCACGAACGCACAATCTCGTTTTTTTTCGCGCGGTGCGGCGCGCATCTAGGTAGAACCTTTAGACGCGTTGGCGAGAACGCCATCTCCATCGTCAATCGTGCGAATGGTCGCCGGCATTTTCGCGACGTACGCTTGGGTCATCGTCGGCGATCCGGCGCGGCGCCGGCAGCGCCGCACGATCGCCGCTTTCGTCCAATCAGGAGCGCCCATGTCTTCCACGACCGATATCCAGCGACCGGCACGCGTCGAGCCGACCGACGCGCAGAAGGCCTTCCGGCAAGCGATGGCCCACCTCGGCGCGGCCGTCAACGTGATCACCACCGCCGGGCCGCACGGCCGCTGCGGGATCACCGCGAGCGCCGTGTGCTCCGTCACCGACACGCCGCCGACGCTGCTCGTGTGCCTCAACCGGTCGAGCGCGATGCGTGAGACGTTCGAACGCAACCGCCACGTCTGCATCAACGTGCTGCCGGCCGAACACGAGCAGCTCGCTCGGCACTTCGCGGGGCTCACCGACCTGCCGATGGAGCGACGCTTCGAACTCCCCGTGTGGGATCGTGGCGAGCAAGACGTGCCCGTGCTGCGCGACGCGCTCGCGAGCCTGCAGGGCACGATCGCCGACATGAAGGAAGTCGGCTCGCATTCGGTGATGTTCATCGAGGCGACGTCGATCCGCGTGCGCGACGACGGCGACAGCCTGATCTACTTCAGCCGTGCGTTTCATCGCGTGTCGCGCACGGCCTGCGTGCGATGAATGGCGCGTGTCGCGCGTGACTACGCGGCGGCCCGCAACGCGCGCTGCCCGGCCGCGAGCGCGGCACCGGCGAACAGCGTCAGCGCCGAATAGACGAGCCCGCGTGCGAGCCCCGCGCTGTCCGACACCCAGCCGATCGCGACCGGCCCCGCGATCTGCCCGAACGCAAAGACCGTCGTGAACGCGCTGATTCCTTTTGCCCAGCCGTCGGGCGGCAGGTTGTGGCGCACGAAGGCCGTCGTCGATGCGACCGCCGACAGGAACGTCGCGCCGAACAGCACACCCGACGCGAACGCGGCCACCGGATGCACGAACATCGCCGGCATCAGCGTCGCGATGCCGAGCAGCGCGTTGAGCACGGCAAGCGCCTGGCCGCCGCGCATCCGGTCGAGCAGCCCCGACCACAGTCGCGCCGACACGACGGTCGCGACGCCGAGCATCACGTAGAACGCGGCGACCACCGTACCGCTCATCCCCGCACCGCGCAGCAGCGCGACGATGAACGTCATGTAGCCGATATAGCCGACGCCGAACAGGCCGTAGCCGGCCAGCGCGAGTGCGAAGCGCA
>NZ_JAAGPB010000062.1:0-234 GCF_017104585.1 Burkholderia sp. Ac-20392 | reverse complement strand
TATGCAGGTTATGTCAGAGTAGTAGTGCGTGTATGTGACGTCAGATGTGCTATCATCTATTATGATAATCAAGATGCACAAGTACTAATTATGCAGATATTAGGTACATCTTGTATGGAATTTGATTCTATATAACGAGGGATAATCACATTGTCAATCTATTTCTGATCATTTTTTGCTTATATTTAATTTACTTGATGTCTTATATTCATTTTTATTTTTTTTTTTTTTTTA
>NZ_JAAGPB010000061.1:0-28041 GCF_017104585.1 Burkholderia sp. Ac-20392 | reverse complement strand
TCGTGTTCGCGTGCGCATGGCTCGCGCGCCGCTTCGGCTTCCAGCACGCGCGCCGCGGCGGCCCGCTGAAGGTTGTGTCGAGCGTCGCGGTCGGCGCGAAGGAAAGCGCGACGATCGTCGAGATCGGCGACACCTGGCTCGTGCTCGGCGTCGCGCCGGGCAACGTGCGATTGCTGCATACGCTGCCGGCCGGTTCGGCGGCAGCTCCGGCTTCCGCTGATGCATCCGCCGGCGCCGCCCCGTCCGAAGGCGGCCTGCCCGGCACGTTCGGCTCGCGGTTTCGCGATGCGCTCGCGGGCGAAGCCGCGAAGCGCCTCGGTCGCGGCAAGGACCGCTGACATGGCGCCGCGCCCTCTTTCCGACCCCGCATTCCGATGAAACACGCATTCCTGCATCGCGCGGCGCGCTTCGCGCCCGTGCTGATCCTCTGCCTCGCTCCTGCGCTCGCCTGTGCGCAGGCGAACGGCCTGCCCGCGTTCAACGCGAGCCCGGGCCCGCACGGCGGCACCACGTATTCGCTGAGCGTGCAGACGATGCTGCTGCTCACGATGCTGTCGTTCCTGCCGGCGATGCTGCTGATGATGACGAGCTTCACGCGCATCATCATCGTGCTGTCGCTGCTGCGCCAGGCGCTCGGCACCTCGACGACGCCGCCGAACCAGGTGCTCGTCGGCCTCGCGATGTTCCTCACCTTCTTCGTGATGTCGCCGGTGCTCGACCGCGCGTACAACGACGGCTACAAGCCGTTCTCCGACGGCTCGATGCCGATGGAGCAGGCGGTGCAGCGCGGCGTCGCGCCGTTCAAGACCTTCATGCTGAAGCAGACCCGCGAGACCGATCTCGCGCTGTTCGCGAAGATCTCGAAGGCCGCGCCGATGCAGGGGCCCGAGGACGTGCCGCTGTCGCTGCTGGTGCCCGCGTTCGTCACGAGCGAGCTGAAGACCGGCTTCCAGATCGGCTTCACGGTGTTCATCCCGTTCCTGATCATCGACATGGTCGTCGCGAGCGTGCTGATGTCGATGGGGATGATGATGGTGTCGCCGTCCACCGTGTCGCTGCCGTTCAAGCTGATGCTGTTCGTGCTGGTCGACGGCTGGCAGCTGCTGATCGGCTCGCTCGCGCAGAGCTTTACGTAAGCCGCGGAGGAATCGCACGATGACGCCCGAACAAGTGATGACCCTGGCGCACCAGGCGATGATGGTCGGCCTGCTGCTGGCCGCCCCGCTGCTGCTGGTCGCGCTCGTGGTCGGCCTCGTCGTGAGCCTGTTCCAGGCCGCGACGCAGATCAACGAAGCGACGCTGTCGTTCATCCCGAAGCTGCTCGCGGTCGCCGTGACGCTCGTGATCGCCGGCCCGTGGATGATGACGACGATGCTCGACTACCTGCGGCAGACGCTGCTGCACGTCGCGACGCTCGGCGTCGGCTGAGCCGCGCGCACCACCCGGCGACGATGTTCTCGGTTACCTACGCGCAGCTCAACGGCTGGCTCACGGCGTTCCTGTGGCCGTTCGTGCGGATGCTCGCGCTCGTCGCGACCGCGCCCGTCGTCGGCCACGCGGCGGTGCCCGTGCGCGTGAAGATCGGCCTCGCCGCGTTCATGGCGCTGGTCGTCGCGCCCACGCTCGGCGCGATGCCGGACGTCACCGTGTTCTCCGCGCAGGGCATCTGGATCCTCGTCACGCAGTTCCTGATCGGTGCCGCGATGGGCTTCACGATGCAGATCGTGTTCGCGGCCGTCGAGGCGGCCGGCGACTTCATCGGGCTGTCGATGGGGCTCGGCTTCGCCACCTTCTTCGATCCGCACACGAGCGGCGCGACACCCGTGATGGGCCGCTTCCTGAACGCGGTCGCGATGCTCGCATTCCTCGCGGTGGACGGCCACCTGCAGGTGTTCGCCGCGCTCACCGCGTCGTTCCAGTCGCTGCCGGTGTCGGCCGACCTGCTGCACGCGCCCGGCTGGCGCACGCTCGCCGGGTTCGGCACGACCGTGTTCGAGATGGGGCTGCTGCTCGCGCTGCCGGTGGTCGCGGCGCTCCTGATCGCGAACCTCGCGCTCGGCATCCTGAACCGCGCGGCGCCGCAGATCGGCGTGTTCCAGATCGGTTTTCCCGTCACGATGCTCGTCGGGCTGTTGCTCGTGCAACTGATGATCCCGAACCTCGTGCCGTTCGTGGCGCACCTGTTCGACATGGGGCTCGACGCGATGGGCCGCGTGCTGATCGGCTGGCGCTGAGGCGGCAATACTCGTCAGGCGCGAGGGGTTTTCGCGCTGCGCCCTCGCTTTTCGAACGTGTCTGATTGCTTTGGGCGTTCGCGAAAAATACGCTGGTGGACTCATCCATCGGGACGACCTCGTCGAGGGTCGATCGTCCAGCATGCTCTATACGGGTACAGAAGCGGCACACGTATGGCGTGGTCGCGCGCCAGTATCTTCCACCTTGTTCGAAATCCGGCCGTCGAATCTGCCAATTCATGCGGAGCCGCTATTTGACAGTCAATCGGACGCCATCATCGGATACCGTACGGAAACCGGTGGCGTCGCATATATATCCGACCTCGATGGCACGTGCATTTCGGTCATCGAGAAGCCGTTGGAAGCGCCGCTTATCGATCCGATCGATGCGATTTTCGTTGTCGGTGCCGTGTGGCGATCGGGTGCCCGCGCGATGGCGAAGATCGGTGGGTTCCGTACTCACGCGATCATCGGTCGATCCGCACTATCCGGCCTCAGAACGCGCTTCGCCGCTTCGGCAAGCAGACAACTGCGCTTTGCCGCCACGCCGCTCGCGCATATGCAGGAACCCTGGCGCTTCGTGCCCGTTCACATTCTTCGACTTGCCATTCGTCACGGCAAGCGCATACCGGATCCCAAAGGGCATCGTGGCATCTTCCAGTACCCTGCGCCGATGACGCACCGAGGCGTTCGCTATCAGCTTGAGGTCGTCGTTCGCGAAAGCGATTACACGGTGTTGCATTTCGTCTACAAGCGTTAGCCAATATGACCGGGATCATCGTTAGTGCCGCGCCGCTTGTTGCGCCCGCGATCGCGTACATGCAATGGGACGAGGACTGCTTCACGCTTTCCTGCGACATTCGCCATGCGCCTGACAATCGGACGGCGCGGCCTTCCGTCCTGCGTGACCGACTCGACGACCAGTTTGGCGTGCACGCCGAAACCCGTCGCGTCATCACCGCCGGCAGTTTGACGCTCATGCTCGACGGTGCGGGCCGCTTGTGTTCATTCGACTTCTATACCAATGCCGATCATTGGCAAAAAGCCGATACGCCGCCACCCGTTCCGGTTTCTCCGCATACGCCGACCTTCAGCGCCGTGTTTGATGCGCTCGGTCGCGCGGACGTCCGCGAGCCGGCTGTCGTCTATGACAACGTGACACGCTGCCTTTCCCTGATCTGGCGCGACGATGCGTCGGTCAGATACGCGATCGCACCGAATCTGTCGGTTGCTGCCGCACAGGACGGGAATCTGACTCGCATCGACCTCGGCGGCATCTCACCGGTTTGACAAACCAACTGCGCATGGCGAAATCTTTCGCTTTCCGCACCGGCCCTCCGTTGCTGGAAAACCCCTAAAGGAATCGCCCGCCCGCGAAAGGTAGCGGAAGGTTTCGCCTCCCTATACTCGTCGTGACGATGCAGCAAGCATCGCGCCACACGAATACAACGAACGGAGACGACCCGATGCGACCCATCCTGCGCACCCTCGCCGTTGCAGCCAGCCTGAGCTGCGCGCTTGCCGCTCACCCCGCTTTCGCCGACGACGGCGGCAAGATCACGATCATGGTCGGCGGGATCGCGAAGCTCATCTACCTGCCCGCGCGGCTCACGCAGGAGCTCGGCTACTTCAAGGCCGAAGGGCTCGACGTCGAGCTGCTGTCGCAGCCGGCCGGCGTCGACGCGGAGAACGAGCTACTCGCGGGCGCCGTGCAGGGCGTCGTCGGCTTCTACGACCACACGATCGACCTGCAGAGCAAGGGCAAGGACGTGAAGGCGATCGCCGTGTTCGGCCAGGTGCCGGGTGAAGTCGAGATGGTGTCGACCAAGGCCGCGCCGACTTTCAAGTCGATGGCCGACTCGAAGGGCAAGACGCTCGGCGTGACCGGCCTCGGCTCGTCGACCAGCTTCCTCACGCAATACCTCGCGCTCCAGCACGGCGTGCAGTCGACCCAGTACACGATGCTGCCGGTCGGCGCCGACGCGAGCTTCATCGCCGCGATCAAGCAGGGCCGCATCGACGCCGGGATGACGACCGAGCCGACCGTGTCCGCGCTCGAGAAGATGGGCGACGCGAAGGTGCTGGTCGACATGCGCACCGTCGACGGCACGCGCGCGGCGCTCGGCGGCACGTATCCGGCCGCGAGCCTGTACGTGCAGTCGGCCTGGGCCGATTCGCACAAGGCGCAGGCCACCAAGCTCGCGCACGCGTTCGCGAAGACGATGCAGTTCATCCACACGCACAGCGCCGACGAGATCGCCGCAAAGATGCCGGCCGACTACCAGAAGGACAAGGCGCTGTACGTAAGTGCGCTGAAGGCGTCGCTGTCGATGTACACGGCCGACGGCAAGATGCCGGCCGACGGCCCGGCCACCGTGCTGAAGGTGCTGTCGGCGTTCAACCCGTCGGTGAAGGGCAAGCATATCGACCTGGCGCGCACCTTCACGAACGATTTCGTGAACGCGAAGTAAGCGACATCGGTAGCAGCGCCGGCGGCGGCGATCCCGCCGCCGAGCGTGCCCCGTTCCGGCCCGGTTGACCGGCCCGGCGTCGCCACGATGCGACGCTCTCCTCACCCGCAGGACGAATGCGATGAACCAGGCAGTCTCCCCGAGCACACCGGCGATCGAGTTTCGCAACGTGTCGTGCCGCTTCATTTCGCCGGAAGGCAAGGCCACCGTCGCGTTGCGCGACTTCAGCATGAGCGTCGCGCGCGGCGAGTTCATCGCGATCGTCGGGCCGACCGGCTGCGGCAAGTCGACGACGCTGAACCTGATCACCGGGCTGCTCAAGCCCGTGTCGGGCGAAGTGCGCGTGATGGGCCGCCCGGTCGACGGGATCGATCCGCGCATCGGCTTCGTGTTCCAGGCCGACGCCGTGTTCCCGTGGCGCAACGTGATCGACAACGTCGCGGCCGGCCCGCTGTTTCGCGGCCGCTCGAAGGACGTCGCGTACGCGCAGGCCGAGGAGTGGATCCGCAAGGTCGGCCTCGACAAGTTCACGAAGCACTACCCGCACCAGTTGTCCGGCGGAATGCGAAAGCGCGTCGCACTGGCGCAGACCTTCATCAATCAGCCGGAAATCCTGCTGATGGACGAGCCGTTCTCCGCGCTCGACATGCAGACGCGCACACTGATGCAGGACGAGCTGCTGCAGCTCTGGTCGGCAAACAAGGGCTCGGTCGTGTTCGTCACGCACGATCTGGAAGAGGCGATCGCCCTCGCCGACCGCGTGTTCGTGCTGACCGCGCGGCCTGCGACGCTCAAGCGCGTGTACGAGATCGACCTGCCGCGCCCGCGCGTCACGTCGGAGATCCGCTACGACACGCGCTTCATCGAAATTTCCAAGGACATCTGGCACGACCTGCGCGAAGAAGTGCAGATCGGCTGACGCATACGCTCAAGGCAAGGACAGCAAGGACAGGAGCATGACCGACATGACGCTTCCCCCCACCGCCATTCCGGCAACGACGCTCGAGGACGACGAGCGCGCCGCGCAACGCCGGCTGCGCCGCCGGCGCAACCTGATCGTCACGCTGCGGATCGCCGTGCTGGTGATCGTGCTCGGCGGGTGGGAACTCGCCGCACGACTCAAATGGATCGATCCGTTCTTCTTCTCGATGCCGTCGCTGATCTTCGACCAGATCCAGGACTGGTTCGTGAACGGCACGTCGCAGGGCCCGCTGCTCACGCAGGTGTGGGTCACGCTCGAGGAAACCGGCATCGGCTTCCTGATCGGCTCGGTCGCCGGCGTGATCTGCGGGATCGTGCTCGGCCGCAACAAGCTGATGGCCGACGTGTTCGGCCTGTACATCCAGATCGCGAACTCGATTCCGCGCGTCGTGCTCGGCTCGATCTTCGTGATCGCGCTGGGCCTCGGGATGGCGTCGAAGATCGCGCTGGCCGTCGTGATGGTGTTCTTCGTCGTGTTCGGCAATGCGTTTCAGGGCGTGCGCGAAGCCGACCGCTACCTGATCGCGAACGCGCAGATCCTCGGCGCGTCGCGCCGGCAGATCACCACGGCGGTCGTGATCCCGTCCGCGCTGAGCTGGATTCTCGCCAGCCTGCACGTGAGCTTCGGCTTCGCGCTGGTCGGGGCGGTCGTCGGCGAATTCCTGGGTTCCAAGCAGGGCATCGGTTTGCTAATCTCCACCGCCCAGGGCGCGTTCAACGCAAGCGGCGTATTTGCGGCGATGATCGTGCTGGCCGTGGTCGCGCTGGCCGCCGACTACCTGCTGACATGGCTCGAGAAGCGGTTGCTGAAGTGGCGCCCCGCGGCGTTCTGAACGCCGCAGACGGACGCCTGACATGACACTCCCGACCGCGCCGGCGCTCCCGGCGCGGTTCGGCATTTCGGAGAAGGAGCGCAACAGGATGGCGCACAGCCTGCGCGGACGGTTGCTGTGGTGGCTGCTGCTGCCGCTCGCGGTGTTCATGCTGATCGCCGGCGCGATGTCGTACGACACCGCGCGGACCACGGCCGCGCTCGTGCAGGACAGCGCGCTCGTCGCGTCCGCACGCACGATCGGCGAGGACATCGAATGGCGCAACGGGCTGCCGGTCGCCGACGTGCCGCCGGCCGCGCTCGAGATCTTCGAGTCGCCGTCGCGCGATTCGGTGTTCTACAAGGTCATCGACGGCCACGACCGCCTGCTCGCAGGCACGCCGGCGCTGGACCTGCCCGCGCGGCACGGCATCGAGCCGACGCTGTACGACACGTCGCTCGACGGCGTGCCGCTGCGCGCGGTGGCCTACGATCGCCAGCTGTACGACGAGGGGCACGTCGAGACGGTCACGGTGGTCGTCGCGAAGACGACGCGCTCGCACCGCGCGATGGTCGCCACGATCTGGCGGCCGCAGCTCGTGCGCCTGTCGCTGATGCTGATGCTCGCGATGGGGCTCGTGTACCTCGGCCTCACCTTCGAGATGCGCCCGCTGATGAAGCTGAAGGACGACGTGGCCGACCGCGGGCCGATGGAGCTGGAGCCGATCCGTCCCGAGCGGCTGCAGAACGAGCTGCGGCCGATCGTCGACGCGATCAACCAGTGCATCGCGCGGCTCAACATGCACACGGCCACGCAGCGCCGCTTCATCGCGGACGCCGCTCACCAGTTGCGCACGCCGATCGCGGTGCTCGACACGCAGATCCAGTACGCGCAACGGCGCGGGCACGACGATCCGGAGCTCGCAGCGGTGCTCGACAGCATGCAGCGCAGCAGCCGCAAGATGGCCGACGTGACCGACAAGCTGCTGCTGCTCGCGCATGCGGAGGCGACGCCGTCGACGCTGCTGACCCATCGCGTCGATCTCGCGGCCGTGGTGTCGAGCGTGCTGGAGGAAACGATCGTGCTCGCGCAGCGGCGCAATATCGACCTCGGCGCCGACCTCGGCGAGCGGCTCGACGTCGCGGGCAGCGACAGCCTGCTGACCGCGCTGGTGATGAACCTCGTCGACAACGCGGTGCGCTACACGCAGCCGGGCGGCTGCGTGACGGTCTGCGCCCGCCGCGACGGCGACGCGATCGTGCTCGACGTGGTCGATAACGGCCCCGGCATCCCGGCCGAAGCGCGGCCGCACGTGTTCAAGCGGTTCTATCGCGTGTCGGCCGATACCGAGGGCTCGGGCCTCGGGCTCGCGATCGTCCGCGAGATCGCGCAGGCGCACGGCGGCAGTGCGTCGCTTGCGCCGGGGGCCGGCAATCGCGGTATCGTCGTGACCGTACGGCTGCCCGCCTACGATTGAAGAGAACGCCGTCATGAAACTCCTGCTGGTCGAAGACAACGCCGAACTCGCGCACTGGATCGTGAACCTGCTGCGCGGCGAGGATTTCGCGGTCGACTCCGTCGGCGACGGCGAACGCGCCGATACGGTGCTGAAGACCGAACGCTACGACGCGGTGCTGCTCGACATGCGCCTGCCCGGCATCAGCGGCAAGGAGGTGCTCGCGCGGCTGCGGCGCCGCAACGACAACGTGCCGGTGCTGATGCTGACCGCGCACGGCTCGGTCGACGACAAGGTCGACTGCTTCGGCGCGGGCGCCGACGATTACGTCGTGAAGCCGTTCGAATCGCGCGAGCTGGTCGCACGGATTCGCGCGCTGATACGCCGGCAGGCCGGCGTCGGCACGACGCAGCTCGTGTGCGGCGATCTCGTCTACGCGTTCGGCACACGCGAATTCCGCTGCGGCGAAACGGTGCTCGCGCTGCGCCGCCGCGAGCACGCGATCCTCGAAACGCTGATGCTGCAGCAGAACAAGACGGTGTCGAAGGCGCGCCTGATGGACAGCGTGTTCGCGCTCGACGACGAGCCGAGCGCCGACGCGATCGACATCTACATCCACCGGCTGCGCAAGCATCTCGCAGGCAGCACGGCCGAGATCATCACGCTGCGCGGGCTGGGTTACATCCTGCGCATGAAGAGCACGCAGGACTGACGGGCGCCTTTGCGAGCCCTGAATACCGATTCGTAGCACGAAACGTCATCGACGCATGCCGGCGCCTCCGGCTTGCCTGCTTCCGCACGCCTGCCCGATTCGTGATTATTGCGCGTTCGGTGTTTTCACCGATCCGATTCTTGCGTCCGGGAAAGCGTCGTGAAGGATTGCCCCCTCTACGATGCTATGCGTCGGCCCTCTCGCTGTGGCCGGCAAGAGTCGGCATACATTACGTACTGCCAACGACCAGATTTCAATGCGGCAGCTCGGAGGAGACGATCTTGAAACGAAAAACCCTTGCCCTTTCCATCGCGGCGGCTGGCCTGTGCGCCGGCACCCAGGCGCATGCGCAGTCGAGCGTGCAGCTCTACGGCCTGATGGACCTGAGCTTTCCGACCTACCGGACCCATGCAGACGCGAACGGCAATCACGTGATCGGCATGGGCAACGAAGGCGAGCCGTGGTTCAGCGGCAGCCGCTGGGGCCTGCGCGGCGCCGAGGACATCGGCGGCGGCACGAAGGTCATCTTCCGCCTCGAAAGCGAATACGTGGTCGCGAACGGCCAGATGGAAGACAACGGCCAGATCTTCGACCGCGATGCGTGGGTCGGCATCGAGGACGACCGCTTCGGCAAGCTGACTGCCGGCTTCCAGAACACCATCGCGCGCGACGCGGCGGCGATCTACGGCGATCCGTACGGCTCCGCGAAGTTGAGCACCGAGGAAGGCGGCTGGACCAACTCGAACAACTTCAAGCAGATGATCTTCTACGCGGCCAGCCCGACCGGCACGCGCTACAACAACGGCATCGCGTGGAAGAAGCTGTTCAGCAACGGCATCTTCGCGAGCGCCGGCTACCAGTTCAGCAACTCGACCGCGTTCGCGACCGGCTCCGCGTACCAGGTCGCGCTCGGCTACAACGGCGGGCCGTTCAACGTGTCGGGCTTCTACAACCACGTGAACAACGGCGGCTTCACGAACCAGACGTTCTCGGTCGGCGGCAACTACACGTTCAGCATCGTGCGCCTGAATGCCGGCTACTTCCGCTACAACGGCGACCAGGGTTCGCTCGGCCAGCGCCACGACGATTCGTGGACCGTGTCGGTGAAGGTGGCGCCCCCCGGTGCGCTCGACTACGAGCTCGGCTACCAGCAGATGCGCGTCAAGAACGCCGCGAACAACGCCGACGGCTTCACGCCGAACGCGAACCTCGGCGCGTTCAGCCTGACCAACGGCGTCGCCAACGGCTTCAAGGAAACGATCTACGGGTCGGTGTTCTATCACCTGAGCAAGCGCACCGAGGTGTATCTGGCCGGCGACTACATGAAGCTGCACGGCGGCTACACGGTGTCGTCGACGTTCGGCGCGAAGAACCAGCTCGAACTGACGTCGGGCATCCGCACGCGTTTCTGACCTGAAACGGGGCCCGACGGGCCCCGTCGCACCCTCCATCCGGGATTCTCCATGCGGGCACGCCGGCGCTTGGCGCCGACCGTGCCCTTTTTTTCGTCCTTTCCTGCGCGCGCCGGGGATGCCCGTCAGGCGGTCGCCGGCCGGCCATGCGACAACCGGCCCGAAGCCGCTTGCGGCCCGTCCGGCGGGCAATCGCGGCCGATACCAGCACGATCGCCCCACATCGGCGCTTGACCTCGGCCGGGTGACTCGATAGCGTTTCGGGTTTGCCCGGGCGGCCATTGCCGCCGGTGCTGCGAGCGCGCCCGATGTCCTGGCGCGCGCGGCCGGGCTCCGATGGAAAAGACGATGCAGAAACTCGATGCGGCCAGCCCGCAGGCGATGTCGACCGATTTCACCGCCGACAACGTCGCGCGCCTGAAGGCGCTGTTCCCCGAACTCGTGACCGAAGGCCCCGGCGGCGCGTCGGTCGACGTCGACGTGCTGAAAGCGCTGATCGGCGAACGCACGGTCGGCGACGCCGACGAGCGCTACGGCTTCCACTGGCATGGCAAGCGCAGCGCGCGCCAGGCCGCGCTCACGCCGTCGACGGGCACGCTGCGGCCCTGCCCCGACGACAGCGTCGCGTGGGACGACACGCGCCATCTCGTGATCGAGGGCGACAACCTCGACGTGATGAAGCTGCTGCACAAGAGTTACGCAGGCAAGGTGAAGCTCGTCTACATCGACCCGCCGTACAACACCGGCAGCGATTTCGTCTATCCGGACGACTTCAGCGACAGCATCCGCCACTACCTGGCGATGACCGGGCAGACCCAGGGCGGCGTGAAGCGCAGCACCAACACCGAGGCGAACGGCCGGTTCCACACCGACTGGCTGAACATGATGTATCCGCGCCTGAAGCTCGCGCACGCGCTGCTGTCCGACGAAGGGCTGATCGCCGTGCACATCGACGAGCATGAAGTGCATGCGCTGGTGCTGATGCTGCGCGAGATCTTCGGCGAGGAGAACGAGCTCGGCGTTGCCGTGTGGGACAAGCGCAACCCGAAGGGCGACGCGCGCGGCGTCGCGTACCAGCACGAATCGCTGGTGCTGTTCGCGCGCAACGCCGAGACGCTGCTCGAACAGGCGCCGCTCAAGCGCCCGAAACGCAATGCGCAGCGCATGCTCGACGCCGCGCACGACGCCGTGTACCGCAGCGGCAACCCGAAGGACGCGCAGAAGGCGTACCGCGCGTGGATGAAGGCGCAGACCAACCTGTCCGGCGGCGAGGTGATGTACGACCGGCTGTCGGAAGAAGGCCGCGTGTACCGCCTCGTGTCGATGGCCTGGCCGAACAAGAAGAAGGCGCCGGAAGAGTATTTCACGCCGCTGATCCACCCGGTCACCGGCAAGCCGTGCGCGATGCCGGCGCGCGGCTGGCGCAACCCGCCTGCGACGATGCAGGCGCTGATCGAGCGCGGCCAGATCGAATTCGGCGCCGATGAAAGCACGCAGCCGCAGCGGATCTACTACCTCGACGAGAACATGTACGAGAACGTGCCGTCGGTGCTGCCGTTCGCCGGCTCCGACGACGCGCTGCTGAAGACGCTCGGCATCCCGTTCGACCTGCCGAAGCCGGTCGATTTCGCGGCGGCCGTGATCGGCTGGTGCACGCGCGGCGACGACATCGTGCTCGACTGCTTCGCCGGCTCCGGCTCGACCGGCCACGCGGTGATGCAGGTGAACGCGACCGACGGCGGCGCGCGCCGCTACGTGCTCGTGCAGTTGCCCGAAGCGCTCGACCGCCGCGACAAGACGCAGCAGAGCGCGGCCGACTTCTGCACCAAGCTGAAGAAGCCGCTGACGCTTGCCGAAATCACGAAGGAGCGCCTGCGTCGCGCCGCGCAGCAGGTCGCGCGCGACTACCCGGAAAGCTATGGCGACCTCGGCTTCCGCGTGTACCGGCTCGACACGACCAACGTGATCGAGTGGGACCCGCGCCGCGACGACTTCGACCACGCGCTGTTCGCGTCCGTCGAGCACGTGAAGACCGGCCGCACCGAGGACGACCTGCTCGCCGAGCTGACGCTGAAGCTCGGCCTCGACCTGTGCACGCCGGTCGAGCATCACCAGGTGGCCGGCAAGACCGTGCACCTGATCGGCCGCTCGATCGTCGCGTGCTTCGATGCACGCATCGCGCGCGACGACGCGGGTCCGCTCGCCGACGGCATCGTCGACCTGCTCGATGCGACCGGCACGACGCACGACGTCACGTGCCTGTTCCGCGACAGCGGCTTCGTCGACGACGTCGCGAAGCTCAATCTCGCCGCGCTGCTCGAACAGCACGGCGTGAAGCGCGTGCGGAGCCTGTGATGCGGCTGCATTTCGAAGCGGATCTCGACTACCAGCGCGAGGCGATCGACGCCGTCTGCGACCTGTTTCGCGGCCAGGAATCGTATCGCGGCGACTTCAGCGTGCTCGCGAACGCCGCGCCCGGCACGACGGCCGCCGCGCAAGGCTCGCTCGGCTTCGCAGTGTCGGAACAGGGCGTCGGCAACCGGCTGTCGCTGACCGACGACGCGCTCGCGCGCAATCTCGCCGACGTGCAGCTGCGCGGCGGGCTGCCGCCGTCCGGCCTGCCCGGCTCGCGCGACTTCACCGTCGAGATGGAAACCGGCACCGGCAAGACCTACGTGTACCTGCGCACGATCTTCGAGCTGAACCGCCGCTACGGCTTCACGAAGTTCGTGATCGTCGTGCCGTCGATCGCGATCAAGGAAGGCGTGCACAAGACGCTCGCGATCACCGAGGATCACTTCCGCGCGCTGTACGCGGGCGTGCCGTACGACTACTTCCTGTACGACTCCGCGAAGCTTGGCCAGGTGCGCCACTTCGCGGCGAGCGCGGCGATCCAGATCATGGTGATGACGGTCGCAGCGATCAACAAGAAGGAAATCAACAACCTCTACAAGGACAGCGAGAAGACCGGCGGCGAGAAACCGATCGACCTGATCCGCGCGACGCGGCCGATCGTGATCGTCGACGAACCGCAAAGCGTCGACGGCGGGCTCGAAGGCCGCGGCCGCGAAGCGCTCGCCGCGATGGCGCCGCTCTGTACGCTGCGCTATTCGGCCACGCACGTCGACCGTCACCACATGGTGTACCGGCTCGACGCGGTCGATGCGTACGAGCGCAAGCTGGTCAAGCAGATCGAGATCGCGTCGGCGATCGTCGAGGACGCACACAACAAGCCGTACGTGCGGCTCGTGGGCGTGTCGAACCGGCGCGGTGCGATCAGCGCGCGCGTCGAGCTCGACGTCGCGACGACGGCCGGCGTGAAGCGCCAGATCGTGACGGCCACCGACGGCGACGATCTCGAACGCCTGACCAAGCGCGCGCTGTACGCGGGGCTGCGGATCGGCGAAGTCCATGCGGTGAAGGGTGCGGAATACGTCGAGCTGCGCCATCCGGAAGGCGAGGCGTTCCTGTCGCTCGGCGAGGCGTTCGGCGACATCGACACGCTTGCCGTGCAGCGCGAGATGATCCGCCGCACGATCCGCGAGCATCTGGACAAGGAGCTGCGCCTGGCCGAACGCGGCGTGAAGGTGCTGTCGCTGTTCTTCGTCGATTCGGTCGAGCGCTATCGCCAGTACGATGAGAACGGCATGCCCGTGAAGGGCGACTACGCACTGATCTTCGAAGAGGAATATGCGCGTGCGGCGCGCGTGCCGGCCTACCGCGCACTGTTCGACGGTGTCGACGTCGCGCTCGAAGTCGGGCGCGCACACAACGGTTACTTCTCGATCGACCGCAAGGGCGGCTGGACCGACACGAGCGAAAGCAGCGCCGCGGCCCGCGAAAACGCGGAGCGTGCGTACGGCCTCATCATGCGCGAGAAGGAAGCGCTGCTGTCGTTCGACACGCCGCTGAAGTTCATCTTCTCGCACTCGGCGCTGAAGGAAGGCTGGGACAACCCGAACGTGTTCCAGATCTGCACGCTGCGCGACATCCAGACCGAACGCGAGCGTCGCCAGACGCTTGGCCGCGGGCTGCGCCTCGCCGTCGACCAGGACGGCGAACGCGTGCGCGATGCGGGCGTGAACACGCTCACCGTGATCGCGACCGAGCGCTACGAGTCGTTCGCGGAGAACCTGCAGAAGGAAATCGAGGCCGATACGGGCATCCGTTTCGGGATCGTCGAGGAACACCAGTTCGCCGCGCTGCCCGTGCAGGAAGGCGACGGGCCCGCGCATGCGCTCGGCGTCGAGCTGTCGCGCGTGCTGTGGAATCACCTGCACGAGCAAGGCTACGTCGACGCGCAGGGCAAGGTGCTCGACCGGCTGAAGGATGCGCTGCGCCAGAGCGCGCTGGTGCTGCCGGACGCATTCGAAATGCTGCGTGCACCGATCGTCGCGACGCTGCGCAAGCTGTCGGGCCGCTTTGCCGTGCGCAACGCGGACGAGCGCCGCGCGATCGCGCTGCGGCGCGATGCGTCGGGCAAGGCCGTCGTGTTCGGCGAGGATTTCCGCGCGCTGTGGGACCGCATCCGCCATCGCACCGTGTACCGCGTCGAGTTCGACAACGCGAAGCTCGTGCGCGACTGCGCAGCCGCGCTGCACGACGCGCCGGACATCGCGCGCGCACGGCTGCAGTGGCGCAAAGCCGAGATCGACATCGGCAAGGCCGGCATCGAGGCGATCGAGGTGGCCGGCGCCGGCACGGTGCTGCTCGACGAAGGCGAGCTGCCGCTGCCCGACCTGCTCACCGAGCTGCAGGACCGCACGCAGCTCACGCGCCGTTCGCTGGCGACGATCCTGGCCGACAGCGGCCGGCTCGAGGATTTCCGCGTGAATCCGCAGCAGTTCATCGCGGTCGCGGCCGATGCGATCAACCGCTGCAAGCGGCTCGCGCTCGTCGCGGGCATCGCATACCGCAAGCTCGGCGAGCGCCATGTGCATGCGCTCGAATCGTTCGAGAGCGAGGCGCTGACCGGCTACCTGCGCAACCTGCGGCCCGATGCGCAGAAGTCGATCCACGAGGCGGTCGTGTGCGAGACGGACGCGGAGCGTGCGTTCGCCGATGCGCTCGAGGCGCACGACGGCGTGAGGCTGTACGCGAAGCTGCCCGCGTGGTTCCGCGTGCAGACGCCGCTCGGCAGCTATCACCCGGACTGGGCCGTGCTCGCGGAACAGGATGGCGGCGAGCGGCTGTACTTCGTCGTCGATACGCCGAATACGGACGGCCATGTGCCGGGCGAGCACGAGCGTGCGAAGCTCGCGTGCGGCGAAGCGCATTTCCGGGCGCTGGTGGAAGGCGACGGCGCGGCGCGCTTCGTGCGCGTCAGGCAGGCGGACGCATTGTTCGAACCTGCGGTGCCGCTGGCGGGCGCCGGGCGATAAAACGAAGGGCGGCGATGAGCCGCCCTTTTTCATGAGGCGCGTGGTGCGCGCCGGTCGGGGCAACCAGCCGCAAGCGCCGCCCCGGTGACGATGATGCTTATTGCGCCGGCTGCATGCCCTGCGCGGCGGCCTTGTGCTGCGCGGCCTCTTCTTGCGCGTGCTTCTTCGCCATGTGGTGGCCGACGATACAGCCGCCAACCGCGCCGACCACCGCGTGGTGCCCCGCATAGTGGCCGGCCACACCGCCGACCACCGCACCCTTCATGCAGCCCGCCGCGTGCGCGCTGCCGATGGTGGCAAGCGCAACGATGGCGGCGGTGGCGCACAGCCTGATGTGTCGAATGGGCATCATGTTTTCATTCTCCTCGTGTAGCGATCAAGTCGAGCCGTTTCGCTTAGTCCCAGCGGCCGCCGCGCCAGCCGCCGCGGTCGTGCCATTCGTGCTCGCGCCATTCACGACGGCGCCACTCGTGTTCGCGCCATTCGCGCTGACGCCAGCCGTCGCCGCGCCAACCGTCATCGCGATAGCCGACCGGCGCGTACATCACGGGCGGAGACGGAGCCACGTAGACGGGCGCCGGCGCCGCATACGCGGGTACACCGATGCCGACCGACAGGTCGACGTGGGCCGATGCGACACCCGAAGCTACCAGCGCCGCTACACCGAGAACTGCACCGAGAATGAGTTTCTTGTTCATCTCGCGACTCCCTGCACGTGTCGTGCGTCATGTGAATACGGTTCGGAGTCTAGGCACCGGACACAGACACAGGTGAAACGGGTATGCGAGACAGGTAACGGACGTTTACCGCCGTCCGCAAAGCCTTGTGGGACAAGGAAGAGGCAGCATTCCAAACACCGTTGCAGCGGTGCATCGGGCCGGTAAAAAGGGGATTTTCTGCACGAAACCGGGCGATCGGCACGCGCCGGCGTGCGCGCGTATGCGCCGAAAGCGAACCGCCCGCACCATCCGCGAGCGGTTCGCCAGCGTGCGCATCACGCGCGGATATCGTCGACGCTGCGCAGCCAGTGCACGCTGAACAGGTTGTCCGCGTCGGTCCACACGGTATCGGGCGCGAAACCTGCGCGGCGTGCGATCGCATGGAAACCGTCGATCGTGAACTTGTGCGAGTTCTCCGTATGGATGCGTTCGCCGGCTTCGAACCGGAATGCGTGACCGCGCACGTGCACGGTCTGCGCGATGTCGCTGACGAGATGCATCTCGATGCGCTGCCGCGCGGAATCGTAGAACGCGCAATGCGAGAACGCGTCGACGTTGAAATCCGCACCGAGCTCGGTGTTCGCGCGCACCAGCAGGTTCAGGTTGAACTGCGCGGTCACACCCTGCGCATCGTTGTACGCGTCGTGCAGCGTGCGCTCGTCCTTCACGAGATCCGCGCCGACCAGCAAGCCGCCGCCGCGCAGCAGCCGCGCGGCATCGCGCAGGAATGCATCGGCCTCTTCCGGCGAGAAGTTGCCGATCGTCGAACCGGGAAAGAAGCCGATGCGCCGCGCCGGTGTCGCGGTCAGCTCGGTCAGTTGCTCGGCCTTCGTGTAGTCGGCCGCGATCGGCGCGACGTCGAGCCACGGATACGCGGCACGCAGCCGCGCGGCGGCGTCGTGCAGGTAGTCGGCCGAGATGTCGACCGGCACGTAGCGCGCCGGCGCGTTCGCATAGTTGCCTGCGAACGCATCGAGCAGCACGCGGATCTTCTCGAGCGAGCCCGCGCCGAATTCGACGAGTTCCGCATGCGGGCCGACGCGCCGCACGATCTCGGCCGCGCGGTCGCGCAGGATGCCGAGCTCGGTTCGCGTCGGGTAATACTCCGGCAGTTCGCAGATGCGATCGAACAGCACGGAGCCGGCCGCATCGTAGAAGTATTTCGGCGGAATGCTGCGCGGCGTACGCGACAGTCCGTCGATCAGGTCGCGCGCGAACGCGCTCGGCCGCGAATCGCGGGCGGGTTGCTGGCCACCGCTCGTGGCCGTCTGGTCAGACGTCTCGCGCAAGTCGCACTCCCGTGAATTGCCAGCGCGCGGCCGGCGGAAAGAAATTGCGGTACGTCGGCCGTTCGTGTCCAGGCGGCGTCGCGATGCTGCTGCCGCGCAGGACCTGCTGGCCAACCATGAATTTGCCGTTGTATTCGGCCGCGACACCCGCGAGCGGCCGAAAGCCCGGGTACGGCTCGTAGGACGAGCGCGTCCATTGCCACACGTGCCCGAGCATCTGCCGGATGCCTTCGGCGGGGAACGCGGTTTCCCATTCGAACTCGGTCGGCAGGCGCGCGCCGGCCCATTCCGCGTACGCGGCTGCTTCATAGAAGCTCACGTGACACACCGGTGCGTCGGGTGCGAGCGATTCGACGCCATGCAGGCCGAACGTGCGCCGGACGCGCGTGGCGGCCACGTCGTCGTCATCGGGCATCCAGTACGCGGGCCCTTGCCACCCTTCCCGCTGCACCGTGGCCCAGCCGTCCGACAGCCAGAACTCGGGGCGCGTATAGCCGCCGTCGGCGACGAACGCCGCGAATTCCGCATTCGTCACCAGGCGGTTCGCGATCTCGTACGGCCGCACGAGCGCCGTATGGCGCGGCCGTTCGTTGTCGAACGAGAACGCATCGCCGTCGTGACCGATCTCGACGAGCCCGCCCGGCTGATGAAGCCAGTGCTGCGCGCCGGCATCGCCCGCGGCCATCGCACCCGCGTCCGTCCCGTTGCGCGGCCGGAATGCCGGCTTCAGCGGGTTGCACGAGAACGCGTGCAGCATGTCGGTGACGATCAGCTCCTGGTGCTGCTGCTCATGATGCAGGCCGAGCACGACCTCGGGCGCGATCGTCTCGAGCAGCGCCGCGTCGGCGCCGGCCAGCGCGCGCAGCATCGCGTCGTCGACGTGCTGCCGGTACGCATGCACCTCGTCGAGCGACGGGCGCGTGAGCAGCCCGCGTTGCGGCCGTGGATGCCGCGGGCCGAGCGCTTCGTAATAGGAGTTGAAGAGGAACTGGAAAGCCGCGTCGAACGGCGCGTAGCCGGGCACGCGGCGCATCAGCACGACGGTTTCGAAGAACCAGGTCGTATGCGCGAGGTGCCACTTCGCCGGACTGGCGTCGGGCATCGACTGCACGGCCTGGTCTTCGGCG
Source organism: Burkholderia sp. Ac-20392 (assembly GCF_017104585.1). Classification (NCBI taxonomy): domain Bacteria; kingdom Pseudomonadati; phylum Pseudomonadota; class Betaproteobacteria; order Burkholderiales; family Burkholderiaceae; genus Burkholderia; species Burkholderia sp. Ac-20392. The sequence goes on along the minus strand of NZ_JAAGPB010000061.1, from coordinate 9,447 downwards.
GACAGCGTCGCGGTCAACGCGACGCTATGGGCGCGCACGTCCAGGTAACGGCGCTGAAGCTGTGATGCAAGGAGGCTCATCGGTTTACCGTCCACGTCGCGATTCGCTGCGTTGCGTGTTGCCGGAAAAGGGAAAGCCTTGCGCGTGATGCGCGCGGCTGACGTGCGACCTGCTGCTGCGTCGTCGGGCAGCCGGCGCGCGCGCCGGGCCGCGGATGCGGCGTCACTTCATCTGCCCGTGCAGAACAGTATGGGCCAGAAATGTGAATGCTGCTGATCGAGATGCGGACGAAACGGCAGATAAATGTAAATGAAAGCAACCGATCACCTGCCAATTGCTGACATCAGCGCGTATCGAGGTGTGTGCGGAGATGCATGCGGCGGACCTTCACACGGCCGTGATCGTCACCCAGACGTGAATGCGGATTCGTCTGACCAGCACGGGCGCGCGAAGCACGATCGCCGCGTTTCTCGCGTTCGACGAGCGCCCTGCCCACCCTCGCCCGGCGGCCTTCCGCACCGATCTGCTCATCGGCTTCAAAAAAAATTTCGCGTCGATGTCACACACGCGTGGGGCTCGCTCGTCATATCACCGGAACCCACACGAAAGGAGAAGGACCATGACTGCGAAACTCAACCCGTTTGCCGCCGCACCTGCCCTGATGAAGAACTGGATGACCGTTTCGGTCGCCGCTGCAAAGAGCCTCGAGCCGACGCTGATCGAACTGGTCAAGATCCGCGCATCGCAGATCAACGCGTGTGCGAACTGCATTAACATGCACACGGCCGAGGCACGCGAGCAAGGCGAGACCGAGCAGCGCATCTACCTGCTGTCCGCGTGGCGCGAAGCGCCCTGCTACACCGATCGCGAACGCGCGGCGCTCGGCTGGACCGAAGCGCTCACGCGGCTGTCGGAGGGCCACGCGGCGCACGAAGCGGCCTACGCGGCACTGAACGACCACTTCAGCCAGGAGGAACAGGTGAAACTCACGCTGATGATCAACGTGATCAACGGCTGGAACCGGCTCGCGGTCGGCTTCGGGCTGTGGATCGATCCGGCCGACGCAAAGGCCGCCGCTGAGAAGATGGTGGCCTGATGCCGAACCTCGACCCGGCCAAGGGCAGCGCCGAAGAACGGGCCGATGCGGCGGCGAGTTTCGACCCGCTGCGCCGCACGCTGATCCGCGTCGCGTACCGGATGCTCGGATCCGTCGCGGATGCCGAGGACATGGTGCAGGAGGCGTTCATCCGCTGGATGGACGTCGACCGCACCGAGGTGCGCATCCCGGAAGCGTACCTGCGCCGCATGGTGATGCGGATGTGCCTCGACCAGCTGAAGTCCGCGCGGCACCAGCGCGAGACCTATATCGGCCCGTGGCTACCCGAGCCGGTCGTCGAGGAAGACGAGCAGGAAGACGTCACGCTGCCGCTGCTGCTCGCGCTCGAACGGCTGTCGCCGCTCGAACGCGCGGCGTTCCTGCTGCACGACGTGTTCGGCATCGAGTTCGATGAAGTGGCCACGACGATCCAGCGTGACCCGGCCGCGTGCCGGCAGCTCGCGGCGCGGGCCCGCACGCATGTGCGCGAGGCGCGTCCGCGTTTCCACGTCGAGAAACAGCGCGGCATCGAATTGGCAGAGGCGTTTTTTGCGGCGTCACGCAGCGGCGACATGCGCGCGCTCGGCGCGATGCTTGCCGAGGACGTGAGCCTGCACGCGGACGGCGGCGGCAAGCGCTCGGCCGCGGGCACGCCGGTGTTCGGCTTCGAGCCGGTGATGAAGGTGCACGAGTATCTGGCCAGGCTGTTCGCCACGCATGCGTCGAAGCTCGTGCGGGCCGGGTTCATCAACGGGCTGCCGGGTTTCGTCACCGAGGAATCCGATGGCGAGCTGCAGACTACCGCGCTCGAGATCGAGGACGGGAAGATCGTCGCGATCTATGTCGTGCGGAATCCTGACAAGTTGAAGCATCTGCATTGAGTGTGGCGGGATCACATGTCGGGTGCCGTGCGCATGCACGGCCGCGATACGCCCTTTTCTCCGTCCTGCCGCCCTGCTTTACCGGCCACCGGTTCTTGCGATCAATACGCCCCGGCGGCGATGTAGATCAGGAAGCCGAGCAACGGCGTCGCGATCGCGAAACCGGCGGCTGCGAGCCAGTTCGTGCCGCCCTGCGCTTCCAGCAGCGCGAGCAACGATTCGCGGGATGTCGCGCTCGGGCGCAGCTTCTCGATCTGGCGCTCGACGTGCGTCTTGTAGAGACTGTTCCCGCACCAGCCGAGCGTGACCGCGATCCCGATGGTGACCGGGTCGAGCGTGCTCGATTCGAAGTATTTCGGGAAGAACAGCAGCTCGACCAGCGTGATCGAGAGCGTCGCGCCAAGGACGGCGGCCGCCTGCCAGTACATGCATCGATACGCCATCCACACCGGGCCCAGGAAACAGGCTGCCCAGTTCCACGACTGCCGGTTCTTTCGCGACGCGGCGATCTCCCACTTCCTCTCGAACCAGGCGGCTTTCTTGCCGACGTAAGCGGCGATCTCGTCGTTGCTCGCGGATGATGTGGCGGTCGTGACGTCGGACATGGTCGTGTGCTCTCAGTCGCGCAGATCGCGCGTCGTTGTTTTGATGCGTTGGAGATCGGGCGACGGTCGTAAGAGCCGCTTCGATGCGCACACGATTCTACGCGCGGCGCAGTGGCCGTTGCATGGCGAATCGAGGTGTCGGAGAGGAAGGATGCGATGCCGTGGATCGCGCAACGCATCGGGGCGACATGCGTTGTTTCGGCCGGAAAAAGAAAAACGCCACGCGATGTTGCCGCGTGGCGTTTGTATGTTGGCGAGCCGCATTGCCTGTAGGCAAGTTGTGCTGCCAGACCCCTTCATTTTGTTCGTTGGTAGGCTCGATTGGATTCGAACCAACGACCCCCACCATGTCAAGGTGGTGCTCTAACCAACTGAGCTACGAGCCTAAGAAGCCGCGAATTATAGAGAGGGTTTTTGAGGAGCACAAGCCCCTGCGTGAAAATTTTTTGAATCGGCGTGCGCGGGGGCCGACGATCGATGTCGCCTGGCGATGCCGGGAACGTTGGCTTCACCTGTTTGCATCACAGCAAAACGCGTCGGTGCGCTGTGATGTTATCCACATTGCCCTCTGGATAACCATCCGGCAAGCCTCTGGATTCACAGTGGAACGATTGAGGATATGTCGCCGCGGCTGTGAATCGACGAAAAGTTGTTCTGTGATGTCCGGAGCTGTTCACGTGGCTCACCCAAGGTTATGCATTCCTCTTCCGGTCGAGAATTCATGGGGTTAGGGACGTTATCCACTGTGAGGCACAGGGTTTGTTAACTATCACTACGTATGTATACGAACTGTGTTAACACCTTTGGATAAGCACAGTCCGTCGACTGTGATCCGCGCAGGATATGCACTGCGTGCAGGGATCGGATGAACGAAACGGAAGGCTGTGAGGTGTGGGGCGACGCGTTGGTCGCAGTATCTGTAGAATCGCCGGCACTCGGGACACGGGCGTCAGTTGGAATGACGCTACGATCTGCGTTAACTCACACAGCAACGCAGTTCACACGAACCGCGTTCGCATCGATGTCGGTCGTGATGGGCTGATGGGTGAGAACGGCTACGGCACCTTCGTGCCTTGGTAGTTTGTTCTCCGCGAGCCGGAACGGGAGGCCACTGCCGTTCGAAGCAGTTGATACAACGGGATTTCCGTTGTGGATATCCGCCCCCGCGACGACTCGAAACGCTGTGCAAGTCACAGGTGAGTGTGTGGATATCCCACACCAAAACGACTCGAGATGCTGTGCGTCTTGATGGTGAGTGACGTTACGTTTCGGGTCTCTGTTGGTGCCACATGTCGCGCGATGCTCGCGACGAGCGACACATCGCGCACGGAGCCAACCGCTTTCCCGACGGTAGTGCGAATGCGTTACAACTGCACCGCGACCCACGGATCGGCGCCGGAGAACGACAGTCCGTCGGGGGCCACAGGTGTGTCGGACATCGCACGCATAAGATCGATGCCGAGATCCGTCAGCGTCACCTTGAGCATGTCTTGCGCGTGCCTCCTGTGTCGAGCGTTCGCGATTTGCCCGCGCATCCGCTGATAGGATGCTTCTACCATCTCGACGATGGTCTTGCGCATCGCCAGGTGGACGGGTTCGGCGATATCCGTATCTGGGACGAATCGGAATCGTGCCCAGTCACCGGACGATTTGCTCGCGCTCGTCGTTGCAGTCACGAAGGCCCATGCGCCGATCGCCTGCAACGCGAGCAGCCTTGCAACCGACTCGCGAAGCACCTTTTCCCGGGCAACGGGTGCGGCCGGCGCCGGCTGCGTGGACGCTGCTGCGAGCGGCAGTCCGATCACCACGGCCCGGACACAATGTCCGACAGGCAAGCCCATGCAGTTGACCGCATTGGCGTCGACGTAAGCAGCGGATACGCTCTTCGTGCGCGGTGCGATGTTGATGCCAGGTGCAAGCGTGATGTCGACGACGTCATCGCATTGATCGAGGCCGCCCCCAATCTGCTGGTAGCTGATGGCGCCGCCGCTTCCTTTCGCCTCGATCACGTGCAGGTGGAATTGCGTATCGAAACCGAGAAAATCGATTGATCCCTGGCCTTTGGAATTGACGACGACCGGCATCCCGGCCTTCGTGGCCGCCTTGAGCAGTGATGCATGGAACAGGTAATCGATGCCTGTCGGGCTACCACCAAGCTGCCACTTGATTGCTTCCGGTGCACACAGCGCGGCGACCGTGCATCCCATCAGATAGCTCGTGCCGGTCCGCTCCGTTGATTCGATGAGCGAGTAGATGTCGCGCGGAACGAGCGCAGCCGCACCGGACGGCAGCACGGTGCATGCATATGCGCGGCTGATGGCTGTTGCACGGGCGTGCGCGAGGCGCTTCAGGTCGTTCATCTGCGGCGGGTTCAGCGCCGCGCCGTTGAGCAGCCAGTGGATCGCGTAGTCGGCCGGCGCGCCGTAGCCGACCGTGATCGCTTTCCAGAAGACGTTTGCTGCCGATGTCGCTGCCGATTCGAGTGGGGTGAACTCGATCGGTACGATCTTCGGGCCCGATGTCGTCAGCGTGAGAAATGGCACCAGCGCCATCGAGCGCTGAGTCGGAAAGGTGCCCCCGTAGTTGAAGCCGGAAAACATGGTCATGGTTGTTATTCCCGAAGTCGTGTCGGTTTATATCGAATCGCGTGCGTTTTGGTTTGCCGCGGGTTCGTGCGTCACTTGTAGCACGACAGTGTGTGAAACAGCATGGCCGAATGGGTGTGGACAAGCGTTTCCGAACGAATCGCAAACACTGTGTGACGGCATCGAGTATGCTTGCGCGCCGCTCGGAAACAGCAGGTGGCGTCGTCGGCAGGAGCGGGGGCGAGGGGGGAGCGCGAGATTGCACCCTCGTTCAATGTGGAAAACCCGGCTGGAAGCCAATCGAAACGCTGTGCAATGAAGCGGTGAGTGACGCGCGACGCCCGGGTACAGCGAGCGGGAAGGCGTGAGAAGACACCGTGTGTGGCGTGTGAGCGGCGTCGAATTGACCGGAGCGGGTTGGGTTGCAGCGCGGTATCGAGCATTGTGGATATCCAGCCCGATAAACGAACCGGAATGCTGTGCATCCGGCTGGTGAGTGTGATGGCGACGTATCGAAAGTGCGGTTTCGTGTGACACACGATGTGGATATCCGCCCCCGGAGCGACTCTTAACGCTGTGCCTTCAACGGTGGACGTGTCGTGTTCAGGTCAAGCGTGGTGCACGATAGAGCGCATGTGGATAAGCGATTTTCTGGCGAATCGAAACGCTGTGTGTTCGCACGGTGAGCGGGTGTGCTTTCAACCCGGCAAAGCCGCGCGATCCGGGCGCTGGCGGCCACCGACGACCGCCAGACGGGCGCGCCGCACCACTCAAGTCTGCTGATCGAGCGCCTGCACGACCGCTTTCTCTGCGAGGCTCCCGGCCGGCCCGACCACCGCATAGTTGAGCCCGTTCACCGACCCGTACCGTGCCAGCAGCGCACCATCCACGCGTTGCCCGGCCGGCAGCAGCCGATGTTTCGATTCCGCAGGCCGCATATAGAAGCTCAGCGTCCTTCCGGCTGCGTCCTCATAGAGCACCATCGCAGCCGTGGCGCCGCTGTCCGTCGTGAACAACCGCCCACCGACCGCCCTGAACCCCGCCGCACTCAAATCCGGCAGCTTCGCCGACGCGCCCACGCGCCGGGTGAGCCACCCCTGCAAATCTCCCGCACCCGTCGGCCGGTAATCCACCTTCGCCGTCTGATCGACCACCATCATCCGGTAGGCCTCGACCGCATCGCTCATCGGCGCGATGGGCGGCGGCGCGTTCCAACCGCGCGCCTGCCAGCCACCGAGCGTCCCCAGCCCGACGCAGAACACGAACGAAGCCGCCATCGCGAACCGCATCCGCGTGCGCTCCATGCGCCGTCCGCGAATCGCCGCCGGATCCAGCGCGGGGTTATCCGCCGGCATCCGCACGCTCTCGAGCGCGGCCCGCAACCGTTGCGCATCCTGCTGCCATTGCTTCACCTGTTCCGCGCGCTCCGGATGCAGCGCGAGATAGCGCTCGACTGCGGCGCGCGCATCGTCGTCGAGCTGGCCGTCGACGTAGGCCTGAAGGTCGTGTTCGTTCGGAGGCGTGTTCATTTCTTCATCAATCGCAGAGAAGGGGCGGGAAGCTCGCCGTCGCTGAGCTGGCGCAGCGCCTGGCGCGCGCGGGAGAGCCGCGACATCACGGTGCCGATCGGAATGTCGAGCAGGTCGGCGACTTCCTGATACGTGAAGCCTTCGACCGCGACGAGCAGCAGCAGGCTGCGCTGCTCGTCGGAGAGCCGGCCGAATGCTTCGAGCGTCGCGCGCGCCGCGAATTCGCGCTCGGCGGACGGCCAGTGCGCTTCGTCGTCGTCGCGGATGCGCCCAAGCAGCCACGCGTAGCGCTTCGCACTGCGCTTGCCGTCGAGAAACTGCCTATAAAGGATCGTGAAGAGCCAACTGCGCAACGATGCGTCGTCGCGGCGGCTCGACCAGCGCGACAGCGCGCGCTCGAGCGTCGACTGGACGAGATCGTCGGCCGCGTGGACGTCGCGCGCCAGCCAGAGTGCGAAACGTCGCAGCCTGGGGATCAGTTCGCGCAGTGCGTCGTCGTCGAGGGCGGTGGAGGGCATGGCCGGGCCGATTGCCGAAAGGGTCGAGATGCCAAGTAGGACGCCGGTCGGCGCCGCTTATTCCACCAGCATAGGAAAAAACTTTTCGTGGAATAAACCAGCGCGGGTGGCGTCCTACGCGGGTTCGACAATGACCTGACGGTCGGGAGCCTATATATGGAGCGATCTTCTTCCTCTTCTTCGCCGCAGCGCGAGCCTGGGCGCGGGTGGTGGCGCTGGGCCGCGATCGGCGGCGCGGTGGCCGGCGTGGCCGTGGCGTTCGGGTATGTCGGCGGCTGGCTGGCGCCGGCGCGTCTGACCCCGCACCGGATCGTCGATGCGCTGCAGACGGCCGGCGGCGGTATTCACCCGGGCTTCCGGCGCAATCACGCGAAAGGTGTGTGCGTGACCGGCTACTTCGAAGGCAACGGCGCCGCGAGCGCGTATTCGGTCGCGCCGTTCTTCAAGGCGGTGCGTACGCCGGTGGTCGGGCGGTTCGCGTTGCCGGGCGGGAATCCGTATGCGCCCGACAGCAGCGTGCCGATCCGCAGCCTCGCGCTGAGGCTCACCGCACCGGACGGCGAGCAATGGCGAACCGGGATGAACGCGATGCCGGTGTTTCCGGTTGCGACGCCGCAGGCGTTCTACGCACAATTGATGGCGACCCGGCCCGATCCGAAGACGGGCAAGCCCGATCCCGCCAAGGTGAAGGCGTTTTTCGGCGCGCATCCGGAGACGGCAGCGTTCCTGCAGTGGATCAAAGGTGCGAAGCCGAGCGCGAGTTACGTCACCGAGAGCTACTACGGGTTGAACGCGTTCTACTTCGTCGATGCCGCCGGCAAGCGCCAGGCGGTGCGGTGGCGCGTCGTGCCGGAGCAGACGGCCGGCGCCGGGGACGTCGCAACGGCCGCGGATCCGAACGTGTTGCAGCAGGACGTAACGCAGCGGATCGCGGCCGGTCCGCAGAAGTGGAAGCTGCTGGTCACGCTGGCGGAACCCGGCGATCCGGTGGACGACGCGACGAAGGTCTGGCCCGCGCAGCGGACGACGATCGATGCGGGCACGCTCGTGCTCGACCGCGTGGAGGCGCAGGACAGCGGGCCGTGCAGGGATGTGAATTACGACCCGACGGTGCTGCCGCAGGGAATCCAGGCGTCGGGCGATCCGTTGCTGGCGGCGCGGTCGGCTGCCTATGCGGATTCGTATCTGCGCAGGACGAGTGAAGAGGCCGGGGTGGCAGGCGTGGCGCGATTGAGTGGGGAGGGACGGTGATGAAGGCTTCGACGACGTTTAGCTTGCCGGCACGGGTGCTGCACTGGGTGATGGCCGCGATGATCATCGCGATGCTGTTCATCGGGGTGGGGATGGTGGCGTCTGTTTCCGAGCGGCATGCGGTTCTGGTAGCGATTCACAAGCCGCTGGGCATTGCCGTGCTGGTGCTCGTGTGCGTGCGGATCGTGGTGCGGGTTCTGTCGAAGCCGCCGGCATTGCCGGAGGATTTGCCGTGGTGGCAGAAGGTCGCCGCGCACGGGTCGCATCTCGTGCTGTATGCGCTGATGCTCGCAATGCCGCTGATCGGATGGGCGATGCTGTCGGCCGGCGGATATCCAGTGACGCTGGGCGATGGTGTGCAGCTGCCGGCGATAGTGGCGGCGGATCCGGTGACGTTTGCCTGGCTCCGGGTCGCGCACCGGGTGCTGGCGTATCTGTTCTTCGCGACGTTCCTCGCGCACTTTGCCGCTGCGCTGTATCACGGGCTGATTCGACGGGACGGCGTAGTGAGGGCGATGGTGGGGCGGTGAGCGACGGAGGGTGGCGTTCGATGCGGCGGGGCAGTTCACGGGCAACCGGGGCTGCTTCTGCCGCGTCGCATATATATGAACATTGGAGGGGTTCAGCGGCCCCCGGCACCCCATGTCAAAATAATTTCACAAAAGGGGTTGCGAAGACTGAGACGGGTGCTTAGAATCACGCCTCTTTCGCGCTAACGGAAACGCAGCGCGGGGGAAAGAAGGGAAGCGGTGCTGTTGATGTCGGTTTTAAAGACTCCAGCGCAAATGGAATTAAACCGCAGTCGTCGCAACGAAGTAGTTAAAAAAGTTGTTGACGAGTTTGAAAAAACGGTTGATAATCTCGCTTCTCTGCTGCTGAAAACGCAGCGCTGCTGAGAAACACGAAGTTCCTCGCAGAATGCTCTTTAAAAATTAACAGCCGATAAGTGTGGGCGCTTGATGGAAGCGAGCTGATCCTCGGA
>NZ_JAAGPB010000663.1:0-3855 GCF_017104585.1 Burkholderia sp. Ac-20392 | reverse complement strand
CGCGCGGTTCAGCGCATCGACCTGCAGCGGATGGATGCAGGTGGCGCCCGCATAGCCGAGCGCCGCGGATGCGTGGGCGATGCGCTCGAACGCGTCGAGGTCGCGCAGTTCGTCGAGACCGTCGATCAGGCCGAGCGGCAGGATGCCGGCCGCTCGCGCGGCGATGATCAGCAACTGCTTCGGCACGCGCAGCACGTCGGCGCCGGTGCCGCTTTCGCAGTTCAGCGCGAAGTCGCCGCCGCCGAGCATCATCGCGACGACGCGCGGCGAGGCGCGCGCGATCCGGTCCATCGCCTGGAACGCGCGCGGCGTTTCGATGATCGCGACGATACGCGTGCCGCCGGGCGCGGCCCCGGCTTCATCCTCGAGCGTGGCCAGCAGTTCGTCGATCGCCTCGACATGCGAGCCACCGCGCACCTTCGGCAGCACGACGCCGTGCACGCCGGCCCGCACGGCCGCGCGCAGGTCCGGCACCAGCAGGTCGAGCGGGCCGTTGGCGCGGACCAGCACGTCGCGGCCGGCGGCACGCAGCATCGGCACGGCGTCGGCGAGGCCGGCGCGGGCGTCGGGCTTGCACGCGAACGGCACGCTGTCCTCGAGGTCGAGGATCAGCGCATCGGCCGTGCTGGTCGCGGCTTTTTCGACAAAGCGGGCGACGTGGGCGGGGACATAGAGAAGCGAGCGCCAGACTGGTTGGGAAGAGGAATTCATCGTTGTTCTCGTAAAATAAAAGTCACTTTCATTTTTGAGACTGATTGGTGCATTCGTCAAGATTATCGTTAACGCCTATATTTACGAGGAATTGAAAGAAGATGAACGATTGAAGTCATGCGAATTCATGTTGATGTCATCGGCGCTCTGCGTATAATGAAAGTGACTTTCATTTTTTGATGACCCTGGGCGATGCGGATCGCACCGTCGCCCGGCACAGCACGAGGCGGACATGAGCAAGGTGGAGACGAACAATCAGGCAGAAGGCGGCGTGGCCGCGGTCAATCGCGCGCTGACCGCGCTTCTGGCGTTCGCCGGCGCGTCCGGCGGGTTGATGCTCGCGCAGGTCAGCGATGCGACCGGGCTCAACATGAGCACGCTGCTGCGGATGTTCGAATCCCTCGAACAGTTCCGCTTCATCAAGCGCCTGCCGGACGGACGCTACGTGCTGGGGCCGGCCGTATTCCAGCTCGGCGTGATGTACCGCGAGTCGTTCCAGCTGCGCGAGCACGTGATGCCGATCCTGTCGACGCTGTCGGCGCAGACCGGCGAAACCGCCGCGTTCTACGTGCGCGAGGGCGACCAGCGCGTCTGCCTGTTCCGCATCCAGGCACAGCGCGCGGTGCGCACGCATCTGCGCGAAGGCGACCGGTTTCCGCTCGACGTCGGCGCGGCGGGGCGCGTGCTGCTCGCGTTTTCGGGCACGCGCGGCGGCGAGTACGAGAAGACGGCCGAGCAGGGCTATACCGTGTCGATTGCCGAGCGCGATCCGGAGAGCGCGGCGATCGCGTGCCCGGCGTTCGGCGTCGGCCGCGTGCTGAGCGGGGCGATCTCGCTCGGCGTGCCGCGCTATCGCTTCAACAAGAAAGTGCTGGCCGATTACCTGCCGTACGTGCAGGCCGCCGCTGCCGAGCTGACGCATGCGCTCGGCGGTGACCTGCCCGCGACGGGCGCGCCGTTCCCGGCGGCCGACCAGCTTGGCGCGCTGCTCGAATAGCGCAGGCGCGGGGCGCGCGCATCGCTGAACCACCGACCCATACCTACCAGGAGACAGTCATGTCCGTACCCGACACGCAGGCCGCCCGTGCGGCCGGCGCGCAGCGTCGCGCGTCCACCGGCCCGATCCGTCCGAAATCGTTCGACGCAGGCGCGGGCGGACCGCTGTCCGGCGTGCGCGTGGTCGACCTGTCGCGCCTGATGGCCGGCAACATGCTGAGCGTGCAACTCGCCGACTTCGGCGCGGACGTCGTGAAGGTCGAAAGCGAGCGCGGCGATACGCTGCGTGCGGTCGGCGCGGGTGGAATCAGCACCAACTGGAAGGTCTACGGACGCAACAAGCGCAGCGTGTGTGTCGATCTGCGCACGCCGGAAGGCGTCGACATCGTGCGCCGGCTGGTGCGCGATGCGGACGTGTTCGTCGAGAGCTTCAAGCCGGGCGTCGCGGAGCGGATGGGGCTCGGCCCCGACGACCTGCTCGCGATCCGGCCGGAACTGGTGATCGCGCGGATCTCTGGCTGGGGGCAGACCGGCCCGTATCGCCACAAGCCGGGTTTCGGCACGCTCGCCGAAGGTTACGCGGGCTTCGCGGCGATCAACGGGTTCGCCGATCGTGAGCCGGTGCTTCCGCCGATGTTTCTGGCCGACATGACGGCCGGGATGTCTGGGGCGCTCGCGGTGCTGGTCGCGCTGCATGCGCGCGGGTCGCAGCGTGCGGCGGGGCAGGTGATCGACGTGTCGCTGTTCGAGCCGCTGCTGTCGATCCTCGGGCCGGCCGCGGCGAACTACGTGATGACGGGCGAGATCAAGCCGCGCACCGGCAGCCGCTCGACGAACACCGCGCCGCGCAATGCGTATCGCACCCGCGACGGCAAATGGCTGTGCCTGTCGAGTTCGACGCAGGCGATGGCCGAGCGGTTGTTCCGCGCGATCGGCCGCGCGGACCTGATCGACGATCCGCGCTATGCCACCAACGTGCTGCGCGTACGTCATGCGGAAGCGCTCGACGCGATCGTCGGCGAATTCATCGGCGCACGCGATCTCGACGCGAATCTCGCGTTCTTCGAGGAAGCGGGTGTGACGGTCGGGCCGATCCAGGACATCGCGCAGATCGTCGCGGATCGCTACGTGATCGAGCGCGAGGCGCTGGTCGAACTGCCCGACGACGACGTCGGCAGCCTGCCGATGCACAACGTCACGCCGCGCCTGTCGGGTACGCCCGGCGCGTTCCGCCGGCCCGCGCCCGCGCTCGGCGAACACAACCGCGAGATCCTGCAGCCGCTGCTCGGCGAGCACGAGTACGCGCGGCTCGCCGCGCTGGGCGTGATCCATTCGCGGTAAGCGGACCGCGCACCGACCGATACCGGATGCACCGGACATTGCATGGAGGAGACACCATGAATCCGCGTTGGACCCATCGGCCGCCCGGCTCGAACTGGGGCGATTTCGGCCCGGACGACCAGAGAGGGCGCCTGAACTGGCTGACGCCCGACGCCGTGCTGCGCGGCGTCGCGGAAGTGCGCGAAGGCCGCGTCTTTTCGCTGAGCCTGCCGCTCGACGTGCCGCGCGGCGGCGGATTGAACGCGCGGCGGCGTCCGCCCGCGATCATGCCGGCGCTGATGGGCGACACACCATACTTCGGCTATCGAGCGGACGAACAGGTGGCGAACGCAACCGACGTGGTTTGCGACGATTCGTTCTGCATGCATTCGCAGTTCTCGACGCAATGGGACGCGCTGTCGCACGTCGGTTCGCTGTTCGATCCGGCGGGCGATGGTGAAAAGACGCGCGTGTTCTACAACGGCTACCGGATGGGCGAGCATATCCGCGTGCCGGAGGCCGGTGCGCCGGAAGGCGGCGCGCGCGCGCTCGGCATCGAGGTGATGGCGCGGACGGGCGTGCAGGGGCGCGGCGTGATGGTCGACCTGCGCCGTCACTTCGGCGATGCGCGGCGCAAGGTCGGTTTCGACGACTGGATGGCGGTGCTGCGCGCGGATGACGTGAGCGTCGAGCGTGGCGATATCGTGTGCGTGCACACCGGTTTCGCCAGCCTTCTGCTGGAAGCGGCCGCGCGCGGCGAGGCCGGTGCGCCGCACGCCTGCTGCGTGCTGGACGGCGCCGACGCGCGCCTGCTGAACTGGATCGACA
>NZ_JAAGPB010000662.1:0-3569 GCF_017104585.1 Burkholderia sp. Ac-20392 | reverse complement strand
CGATTCCGGACCGCTGGCACGTGCTCGAGCGGCTGCCGCGCAACGCGAACGGCAAGATCGATCGCAACGCGCTGCAGCGCGCCGATGCGCGGCGTGACGACGCGACTGACGATCCGCGCGCCGGCGCGCTGGAGCGGCAGGTGATGGCCGTGTGGCGGAACGTGCTCGGCGATGTCGCCCTGACGCCGGACGCCAATTTCTTTGACATCGGCGGCAAGTCGCTGCAGGCGATGCAGGCGAGCGCCCGACTGGCGGCGGAACTCGGGCGCGACGTGCCCGTCTCGATGCTGTTCCGGCATCCGACGATCGCGATGCTGACGGCCGCATTGCGCACACCGCTGGCGTACCGGCCGCGCACGGAGCGCAACGCGTTCGCGGCGCACCTGGCGATCCAGTCGGGCTCGGGTGCCGCGCGTCGGCTCATCTGCATTCATCCGGCCGACGGCCTCGCGTGGAGTTACCTGCGACTTGCCGCCTACCTGCCCGACGCGACGATCGACGGGTTGCAGCTTTCGGTCGACGACACGCGCGATGCCGCCGATTTCGACGCACTCGTGCGGACCTATGTGCGGCGCGTACGGGCCTTGCAGCCCGACGGGCCGTATCACCTGCTGGGCTGGTCGCTCGGCGGCGCGCTGGCTTATGGCGTTGCGGCGGCGCTGGCGCGCGACGGCGACGCGGTCGGCACGCTTGCGCTGATGGACAGCTATCCGTCGTCGGCATGGACGGCGCAGCCGATGCCGGCCTGCGCAGACGCGCTGCGGATCCTGCTGACGGTCAACGGCGACTTCGATACGGCCGACTTGTACGACACCGTGCTGCGACAACGCCTGCTGCGCGCGAACAGCCCGTTCGCGGCGCTCGGCGGCGCAGGTCTCGATGCGTTTGTCGCGGCGACGCTGCGGCAGATGCGCCTGTTTCGCGACGCATCGACGCCGCGCTACGACGGCGAACTGTTGCTCTTCAACGCGACCCGCAAGCGGCAGGGCATACCGACGCCCGAAAGCTGGCATGCACATCGGCCTTCGGGGACGCTGACCTGCCATGCGCTCGACTGCTCGCACGACGGCATGTCGGACCCCGAACCGATGGCGGCGATCGGCGCCGTCCTCACCGAACGGCTCGCCGCAGCGGCGGGCCCGGATCTTCAATCACGGAATTCGAATCGATGAACAGCAATCCGAACCTGACTTTCCCGGCAGGTATCGCCGTCGTGACCGGTGCGGCGCGGGGAATCGGCGCCGCGGTCGTGCGCGCGCTTGCCACGCACGGCGTGGATGTGGGTGCCTTCGACAGCGATGGCGACGCACTGGCGCGCACGATCGCCGACAGCCCGCCGACGCCCGGGCGCGTGCACGCGTTTTCGGTCGACGTCGCGGACGCGCGTGCGGTGCAGGTGGCCGTCGAACGAGTGGAATCATCGGTCGGTCCGATCGGCATGCTCGCCAACGTTGCCGGCGTGCTGCGGCTTTCGGGCGCGACGTCGCTGACGGACGATGACTGGGCGCATTGCTTCGCGGTCAATGCCGACGGCGTGTTTCATCTGTCGCGCGCGGTCGCGCCGCTGATGGTCGCGCGTCGGGCGGGCGCCATCGTGACCGTCGGATCGAATGCGGCGCTCGTGCCGCGCACGCAGATGGCGGCGTATGCGGCATCGAAGGCGGCGGCCCATCAGTTCACCCGTTGCCTCGGGCTCGAACTGGCGGGGCACGGCATTCGCTGCAACATCGTCGCGCCGGGATCGACCGACACGCCGATGCAGCGCCAGCTCTGGCATGGCCCGGAAGGCCCGGCAGGCGTCATTGCGGGGGCGCTCGACAGTTACCGGAACGGCATTCCGCTCGGCCGCATCGCGACTCCCGGCGATATCGCCGAAGCCGTGCTGTTCCTGCTGTCCGACGCGTCGCGTCACGTGACGCTGCACACGCTGTGCGTGGACGGCGGCGCGACGCTCGGCGCATGACGCGCGAACGGTTTTCGGAGCCCTGGCCATGAAAC
Organism: Burkholderia sp. Ac-20392; assembly: GCF_017104585.1. Classification (NCBI taxonomy): domain Bacteria; kingdom Pseudomonadati; phylum Pseudomonadota; class Betaproteobacteria; order Burkholderiales; family Burkholderiaceae; genus Burkholderia; species Burkholderia sp. Ac-20392. The sequence goes on along the minus strand of NZ_JAAGPB010000662.1, from coordinate 1,571 downwards.
ATCTCACTGCCACTACCGAACAGGGGGCGGCGGGCGCATTTGCGCAGCCCCGTCAAGACGAGCGGCTGCGCGTCGGCGCACCGCTGCCGTCACCCGAAACGCTACGCCGCGACGTGCCGGCCTCGTTCGCCGCGCGGGCGACCGTCGACACTGGGCGCGCGCAGTTGCGGGCGATCCTCGAGCGGCGCGATGCGCGCCGGATCGTCGTCGTCGGTCCATGCTCGATCCACGATCCCGACGCGGCGCTCGACTACGCGCGGCGGCTTGCCACGCTCGCGCATGCGGTGCGGGACACGTTCTGCGTCGTCATGCGCGTCTACTTCGAGAAGCCGCGCACGACGGTCGGGTGGAAAGGGCTGATCAACGATCCGGGGCTCGACGGCAGCCATCGCATCGAGGACGGCCTGCGCATCGCGCGGCAGTTGCTCGCCGACATCAATGCGATCGGGTTGCCGGCCGCGACCGAAGCGCTCGACGTGATGACGCCGCAGTATCTGGGCGACCTGGTGAGCTGGGTCGCGGTCGGCGCCCGGACGACCGAGTCGCAGATCCACCGCGAGATGGCTTCGGGTCTGCCGATGCCGGTCGGTTTCAAGAACGGGACGGACGGCCAGATCGACGTCGCGGCTCACGCGATGCTGGCCAGCATGCGGCCGCACACGTTCATCGGGATCGACGGGGCCGGCCGTCCCGCGCTGCTGCACAGCGCGGGCAATCCGCATGCGCATCTCGTGCTGCGCGGCGGCCGGCACGGACCCAACTACGACAGGGCATCGGTCGTGGCCGCGGCAGACACGTTGCGGGCCAGCCGCTTGCCCGCGAACGTGCTGATCGATTGCTCGCATGCGAACTGCGGGAAGCAGGCGATGCGGCAGCTGGCGGTGCTCGACGACGTCGTCGAGCAGATGCGCGCGGGCGACGACGCGATTCGCGGCGTGATGCTTGAAAGCTTCATCGAGACGGGCGCGCAGCCGCTCGACGGCGCGCTGCGCTACGGCTGCTCGGTGACCGATCCGTGCATCGGCTGGGACGCGACCGCGGATGCGTTGCTGCATGCGCGAAACCGGCTGCTCGCGCGAGCGGGCTGACCGTGGCCGGCACCGGCCGGCCTCCTTCACTTCTCCAACACGACTCCAACACGAACGAATCATGTCGACCCCTTCCGCTGACACCCTGAACCCGCCGGCCGATGCTGGCGCGTCTTTTTTGCCGCTGCTGCTCGCGAACTTCGCGATGGTGGCGGGAACCTATGCGTTCGTCACGATCGCGGGCCCGATGGCTCGGCGCATGCATCTCGAACCGCTGCACGTCGGCGCGATCATCGGCATCGTCGGGCTCGTGTGGATGCTGGCCGCGCCGCGCTGGGCGCGGGTCGCGGATCTGCGCGGACGACTGCCGGCCATGCGCGCGGCGATCGGCGGCTTCATCGTGAGCTCGTTGCTGCTGACGGGGTACGTCGGCTGGGCGCTGCGTGACGGCGGCGCGGCCGTGCCGGCCGTCTGGATCGGCTTCGTCGCGCTGCTCGTCACGCGTGCGGCGATGGGCGGTTGCTACGCGGGCTTGCCGGTCGA
>NZ_JAAGPB010000661.1:0-233 GCF_017104585.1 Burkholderia sp. Ac-20392 | reverse complement strand
AAAAAAAAAAAAAAAAAAAAGAAAAGTAGATGTTGACAAGCAATAACAATACAAGTTAAAACGGGATTAACATGAATATGTCATGTAATAATGAGCTATACGTAATTATCAAGCACGTTGTGACTGCGAACTGCGTGCGTGTATATGCAAGTATGCATAGTTATGTGCTATACACAATATCGACGATTGAGCTCCGTGTGTGTGCTCTACGAACGATCTATCGGTGTGAGATT
>NZ_JAAGPB010000660.1:0-3664 GCF_017104585.1 Burkholderia sp. Ac-20392 | reverse complement strand
GCCGGCTTCACGCCGCGGATCGCGCAGGTCGGCAGCGACATTCCAACGTTGATCGGCCTCGTCGCGGCCGGGATGGGCTGTGCGTTCGTGCCGGAAAGCGCGTCGCCAACCTGCCCGCACACGGTCCGGCTCGTCGCGCTCGACGAGCTCGCGAGCCGCTTCGACATCGAGTTCGTGTTCGACGGTGCAGCCGTGCCACCGTCGCCCGTCGTCGCACGGTTTCTCGAGGCCGTGCGCGAGGCGGCCGGTGAAGCGCGCCAAGCGGGCTGAGCGAGCAGCAGATTCGGCGACTTGGCCCGGCACTTGGGCGACGCGATTCGCGGTGCCGAATGACGGGCGGCCCCCCCTTCCGTCAAACCGTCGGCTTGGCTGCTGAAACACGCTAAACAACTGCATCTTTTTCGCGAAAATTCTTACAAAACGGCGACACCGGACGCCGCAGCACCGGTGTTTTTAAATTGACACCAAAAAGTGCCGTTTAACGTCGGTTCGAATTGTCATGGTTCGAAATATACTGCGCGCGCATCCAACCCTCGTGCCAAAGAGAGGATGCGTTTCCGCCCCGGTCACGGTCCCCCTGTGATCGGGGCTTTTTTTGCCCGTGGGCCTTGTCGGCAAAGGGTTTTCGGCAACGGTGCAACGTTCGTTCGGGGCGATGCCCGCCACCTGACCGGCCCGCCCGATCCGCGCGGCGGCGCATCGCCGGACGGTTTACGGACGGCCTCCGGATCATCGGGCGCAGCGATCGTCGGCCCACTTCGAAGTGTCGATGGCTCACGGTCTCCCGGCCGAAAGCCGCCGCCCATTCATTACACAAAGCTTTCACAAAAAACCGCTTTCGCCCGCCTCAGAAACGGGCTTCAAGCGCTCGCTGCATTGTTGACATGAAATCAAGATAATTTCGTCCGTATACGGCTTTTTCCGCAAAAGTCATGCAGGCACACTTCGCCCTGTCCTCAACGGCCTGTGCCGTTGTCCCTCGACTACAGGAGCTCATCGCGTGAACCCCACGACTTCCTCTCCTTCCCGCCCCGGCGGCAGCGCAGCGCTGCCGCTGCTGGCACTCGCCGCCGGTGCGTTCGGCATCGGCACGACCGAGTTCTCGCCGATGGGCCTGCTGCCCGTGATCGCCGACGGCGTGCACGTGTCGATTCCGCAGGCCGGCATGCTGATCAGCGCGTATGCGATCGGCGTGATGGTCGGCGCGCCGCTGATGACGCTGCTGCTCGCGCGCTGGTCGCGCCGCTCGGCGCTGATCGCGCTGATGTCGATCTTCACGATCGGCAACCTGCTGTCGGCGTTCGCGCCGGGCTACACGACGCTGCTGCTCGCCCGCCTCGTGACGAGCCTCAACCACGGCGCGTTCTTCGGACTCGGTTCGGTGGTCGCGGCCAGCCTCGTGCCGCGCGAAAAGCAGGCCAGCGCGGTCGCGACGATGTTCATGGGCCTGACGATCGCGAACGTCGGCGGTGTACCGGCCGCGACCTGGCTCGGCCAGATCATCGGCTGGCGCATGTCGTTCGCGGCGACCGCTGGCCTCGGCCTGGTGGCGATCGCCGGGCTGTTCGCGGCGCTGCCGAAGGGCGAAGCCGGCAAGATGCCCAACCTGCGCGCGGAACTCTCGGTACTCACGCGCCCCGTCGTGCTCGGCGCGCTCGGGACGACCGTGCTCGGCGCCGGTGCGATGTTCACGCTCTACACGTATGTCGCGCCGACGCTCGAACACGTGACCGGCGCAACGCCCGGCTTCGTGACCGCGATGCTGGTGCTGATCGGCGTCGGCTTCTCGATCGGCAACATCGCGGGCGGGCGCCTCGCCGACCGCTCGCTCGACGGCACGCTGATCGGTTTCCTGCTGTTGCTGATCGCCACGATGGCGGCGTTCCCGGTGCTCGCCAGCACGCATGTCGGCGCCGCCGTCACACTGCTCGTGTGGGGTGTCGCAACGTTCGCGGTCGTGCCGCCGCTGCAGATGCGCGTGATGCGGGCGGCCCACGAAGCGCCGGGCCTCGCGTCGGCCGTCAACATCGGCGCGTTCAACCTCGGCAATGCGCTCGGCGCGGCCGCCGGCGGTGCGGCGATCTCGGCGGGCTTCGGTTATGCGGCCGTGCCGCTCGTCGGCGGATTGATCGCCGCAGCCGGACTCGCACTCGTGTTCCTGCAGATCGCGCAGCAGCGCCGCGCACCGGCCGCCACGAATTCGTAGTCGCGACACGTCGCGCCGGTAATGCGCGACGGCCCGCCGCCTCTCAGGCAAACACGTTCACGGCCGCGCAATGCGGCCGTCTTCGTTTTCAATCGTCAATTCCGATTCACCGATTCCACAATCATAAAAATCAGGAATATCGGCACATCAAGCGTCGACGCAAATCCAATTCATTAACGGATAACTGAAAACGATTCAATCCCCCCGAATGATTCAGCGCCCGCGCATTTCACTTCACTGGATACATTAATCATCCATTCCGCGTCGACCGTTTCAACCCGCCACACCAATCGGAAAAATCGAATCGCACCCTGCAATACTCGCGGAGTAATTGCCGCATCGCTGGAAAATCTTTCGTCCCCTCCGCACCCGAGAAAATCGAAAACCGTAATGTTTTCCGGCTTTATTCAATCGATTCCCGGTTTTACTGTAACAAAATGAAACAGCCCGATCATTGCGATTGAAAGACTCGCCGATTCGTATCAGCATTTGCAATGCCGTGGCATGCGAAGCGCGGCATAAATCCAATGAAAAACCGCTCGATGAGGGATCAGTGTGAAAGTTGCCATCGCTTCCACGACAATGTCGCTCGCGCTGTTAGTCGGCCTGTCGACACCTGCCGCCGACGCCGCCACTTATTCGAACGGCACTGCAACCGCCACCTTCAACGTCACGCTGACGCTGCAGCCGAACTGCACGATCGCCGCGAACCCGCTGGCGTTCGGGACCAACGGGGTGCTGGCCACGGCAATCAACCAGCAGACGACCGTCAGCGTCACCTGTACCAATACGACGCCGTACAACGTCGGCCTCGATGCGGGCTCGGTCACGGGTTCGAGCGTCGCGAGCCGCCTGATGGCCGGCACGTCGACCGGCAACACGACGACGACCGTCGGCTTCCAGCTCTACCAGGACGCCGGGCGCACGACGATCTGGGGCAACACGCAAGGCACGAACACCGTGGCCGGCACCGGCACGGGCGCCGCGCAGGCGTTGAACGTCTACGGCCAGGTGCCCGCTCAGGCCACGCCGAAACCGGACACCTATCAGACGACCGTCACCGCAACCGTCTACTTCTGACCGGCACCGCAACGCATGACCGCATTACGTCGAATGCTCGCCGCGCTGCTGTGCGCGGCCGGCACCGCGCACGCCGCGTCGCTGCAGATCTCCCCCGTCACGATCGAATTCGGCACCGACGACACGGCCACCGGCATCACGCTGCGCAATCCGGGCGAGCGCCCCGTGTACGGGCAGGTGCGCGTATTCCGCTGGGACCAGGCCGACGGCGAGGACACGCTGACGCCCACCCAGGATCTGATCGCGAGCCCGCCGCTGATCGAGGTCGGCACGCAGTCCGAGCAACTGATCCGCGTCGTGCGTGCGTCGCGCGCGCCCGCCGGCGTCGAGCAAAGCTACCGGCTGCTGATCGACGAGCTGCCGCAGCCCGGCGAAGCA
>NZ_JAAGPB010000659.1:0-3748 GCF_017104585.1 Burkholderia sp. Ac-20392 | reverse complement strand
TCGGCGATCATCGCGCCGAACGGCCCGTAGTAGCCCGCGAGCGTGACCGACAGCACGGCCTGCACCGCGATCAGCCGCGCGATGCTCGGCGCCGCGTCGAGCCAGGCGAACAGCGGATACATCAGCATCTCTCCAGTCAGTTGCATGGGGTGTGCTCCGTGGTTCGGGAATAGATCGCCCATTGTAGCTCAACAGATATGATGTCTGCCTACCAAGCATCAATATTCACGTCACCTGCCGAACCCGAGTCGAATCACAACAAGCCCTTATTCCGCGGGAGAATCCCCGTGATTTTTACCCTTTTACGTCTTCATCCAGAGGGAAAACCCGAGGTTTCTGCGTCTGATTATTGCCAATAAACTGGCGCCATGTCATACGACGACGTACATTAAAGTGCCTAATCAGACTCCCTCACGCGAGCTTCCGCTCGACCTCGCGCGCACCGCGCGCCGGACCGCCGTGCGCTACTGGATCCTGGCGATGCTGTTCGTCGTCACGACGCTCAACTATGCGGACCGCGCGACGCTGTCGATCACCGGCACGCCGATCCGCAAGGCGTTCGGCATCGATCCGGTGACGATGGGCTATATCTTCTCGGCGTTCAGCTGGGCGTACGTGCTCGCGCAACTGCCGAGCGGCTGGCTGCTCGACCGCTTCGGCGCGCGGCGCGTGTATGCGGGCAGTATCTTCCTGTGGTCGGCATTCACGCTGCTGCAAAGCACGATCGGCCTCGGCGGCAGCGCCGCGTTCGCAGTCGCCGCGCTGTTCGCGATGCGCTTCGCGGTCGGCATCGCCGAAGCCCCCGCCTTTCCCGCCAACGCGAAGGTCGTCGCGAGCTGGTTCCCGACCGCCGAGCGCGGCACGGCGTCGGCGATCTTCAACGCCGCGCAGTACTTCGCGGCCGTGGTGTTCTCGCCGCTGATGGCGTGGCTCACGCATGCGTACGGCTGGCACCAGGTGTACCTGTGGCTCGGCCTCGCGGGCATCGCGCTCGCGTTCCTGTGGCTGCGGGTCATGAAGGATCCGGCCGACCATCCGGCCGTGAACCGCGCGGAACTCGAGCATATCGAGCAAGGCGGTGGCCTGGTGCGCACCGCCGCGCGCGGCAGCAATGGCGCGCGCTCCGAAAGCAGCCGCGTGGCCGGCTGGTACTACGTGCGCCAGCTGCTGTCGAACCGGATGCTGATCGGCGTGTACCTCGGCCAGTACTGCGTGAACGTGCTCACGTACTTCTTCCTCACGTGGTTTCCGATCTACCTCGTGCAGGCACGCGGGATGTCGCTGCTGAAGGCCGGCTTCATGACGTCGCTGCCCGCGATCTGCGGATTCCTCGGCGGCGTGCTCGGCGGGATGCTGTCGGACGGGCTGATTCGCCGCGGCGTGTCGCTGACGCTCGCGCGCAAGATCCCGATCGTCGGCGGGATGGCGCTGTCGATGGTCATCATCGGCTGCAACTACGTCGACAGCGAAGTGCTGGTGATCGTGCTGATGGCCGTGTCGTTCTTCGGCAAGGGGATCGGCTCGCTCGGCTGGGCCGTCGTCGCGGATACCGCGCCGAAGGAAGCGATCGGCCTGTCGGGCAGCCTGTTCAACATGTTCGGCAACACGGCCGGCATCGTCGCGCCGATCGCGATCGGCTACCTCGTCGGCGCGAGCGGCTCGTTCAACGGCGCGCTCGTGTTCGTCGGGCTGAACGCGCTCGTCACCGTGCTCAGCTATCTCGTGATCGTGAAGGACATCCGGCGTGTCGAGCTGCGTCATCGCGACGCCTGACGTTCGGCGTCAAACCAAAACGACGGCGGCCGCATAAAAACGGCCGCCGTTGTTGCATTTGACCTCGGGTATCCGCTGTCAGATCGACGAATGCGCGACGCGCAGCATGTCGTGCACGCCGGACGTCATCAGCGCGAGGAACGCCAGCAGGCCGACGTAGCAGAGCGCATACGTCGTCTTCGTCTCGATCGACGTCGCGTAGTACACGCGGTTCTCCGGCGCGTCGGGATCGTAGCGCCACGCGCGCTTCAGCTGCGGCAGCGCAAGGATCGCCATCACGATCAGCAACGGGCTCGGGCGATAGACGAACAGCGCGATCAGCACGGGCACGCCCGCGAACCAGATGCGCGGCGACAGCACCGCGGTGATCCGACCGCCGTCGAACGGCGACAGCGGAATCATGTTGAACAGGTTCAGGAAGAAGCCCGTGTACGACAGCGCGAGCAGCAGGTTGCTGTCGTAGTGGCGCGCGGCCGCGTAGCAGGCCAGCGCGCCGAGCGTGCCGACGAATGGCCCGGCGAGCCCGACGTACGCCTCGGTTTCCGCGTCGTGCGGCATCTCCTTCAACTGGATCCATGCGCCGACGAACGGGATGAAGGTCGGCAGCCCGACGTCGAGCCCGCGCCGCTGCGCGGCAATGTAATGACCGGCCTCGTGCACCAGCAGCAGCGCCACGAAACCGGCCGCGAACCGCCAGCCGTAGAACAGCGCGTAGACCGCGATCGACGCCAGCATGGTGCCCGCCGAAATGAGCACCTTGCCGAGCTTGAGGCCGCCGAAGATCAGCAGCAACAGCTTCGTCATTCCTTGCGCTCCGCGCCGGACGCGTCGGATACGCCGGATGCATCGGCAACGGCCGGCACCGCGGCCGCCTTCGGCTTGCGCCCGAAGAAGCGCTTCACCGCCGCGCCGCCGGCCAGCAGCGCAACCGCGCCGATCTTGAAGAACTTCACCGCGAATGCACCGATCAGCGCGAGCAGGCCGAGCTTCTTCGCGCCGACGCCGACGATCAGCGCCGCGAGGCCGTACTCGGCAACGTGGTCGGTCGACTTGTTGAAATCGGCGTAGCGTTTGCCGTCGTTGAAACTGATGTTCGACAGCAACTCGTCGGCCGACACCTTGTATTTCGGCAGGTCGGCAAGCGTCGACGCCATCGTCAGCGACAGGTAGCCGTCACGGCCGAGCACGAGCGTCCGGTAGTTCACGCCGTCGTTCTCGGCGTTCGGCGCCGCGCCCTTGTCGCGGATGATCGCGGACCACACGAGCCGGTGCGAGGCCGCGTCGTACGCGGGCGCCTTCGCCCAGCCGACCACCTCGGTTTCCGGCAGGCCGCGTTCCTTGCGCCCGGGGTTGTCTTCCTCGGTGCCGGACTGCAGGCTCTTCAGCAGTTCATCGGGCTTCCAGTCCTTCGCGTCGTCGTCGCGGATATAGCCGCTCGGCTCGAACGACACGACCGAGATCCAGTCGGCATCGGGATCGTCGGGCAGCACGAGGCCGACCAGCTTGGTTTCGTCGATCGAGTTGCCCATCGAGCGCAGGTAGCGGCCGGCTTCGGCGGCCGGCACGAACGATTCGCCGGCTTTCAGCTTCAGCACGGCTTCGTGTTTCACGTCGATGTCGGTCGGGCCCTTCACGACCGCGTCGTTGGCGGCCGCGGCGGCGGCCCTCATTTCCACCTGCGCAGCTTCGGTCTGCGCGTGGCTGGTGGTCGCGGCGAATGCAAGCGTCGCCACGCAGGCGAGCCGGACGGCAAGTTTTTTCATTGTTGGATTCCCCTGGAATGCCTTGTCGTAAATATGCACGGCGTCGGCCCATGCGTTTTCAATCGCGGGTCCGGCGTCGTCTCTCAGTTGGCACGGGGGCTATGGTAACGCAGCGCGGCGACACGCCCGGGGAACGGCGCGATGCTTACGTCGCAGGTAATGCCCAAGGGGCGCGGGATTGCCTATCATCAGCACCATGAACCCGACCGCCG
>NZ_JAAGPB010000658.1:0-238 GCF_017104585.1 Burkholderia sp. Ac-20392 | reverse complement strand
AAAAAAAAAAAAGTAAAACTAATATAGAAGTTGATTTGGCAGTACCTAGAGATTAAAGTGTGTAATGAAAGTGAAGACGGTGGATCGTGAAGTCTGTGGAAAGCTCTGTGATAGTACATTTGGCGTCGCATGTATAGACCTAACAGTAATACGATTCAGGGTTGTCGTGCATCAACGGCTAATGTACAGCACACAGAAGGCACGACATGCAAGTCACAGGGTCGGACGAGATGGAAGG
>NZ_JAAGPB010000657.1:0-233 GCF_017104585.1 Burkholderia sp. Ac-20392 | reverse complement strand
AGTCTATAGTGAGGTGTGGAACCTGGTTCGCGGCACGACACACCGAGCACCTCTGCACGGTCAGCAAGATTACGCGTACCATCACCGGCATGGGTAAGCACCGAACGACGCAGTTTGAACTAGATCGCTCGCAAACATAATGCACGATATCGCGTACAAACGCATCCTTATTCGACGCGGCAGTGTACAACTTGGAGTCCGGTAAGCAGTACAACTTCATTTGTTTTTTTTTA
>NZ_JAAGPB010000656.1:0-3765 GCF_017104585.1 Burkholderia sp. Ac-20392 | reverse complement strand
TGTCTCTGCTCTCTGAATCTAGAAGTAGTAACGGCTGATCGTGTCGGCCACACAACCGGGCTTGGCGTCGCCTTCGATCTCGACGGTCACGCGAATCCAGGCCTGCACGCCGCCTTCGAGCGGCTCGACGCGCAGCAGCTCGCCGACGCCGCGCACGCGCGCGCCGACCTTCACCGGCGCGGGGAAACGGATCTTGTCGCAGCCGTAGTTGACGCCGAGGCGCGCGCCGTCGATCCGCACGATCTGCGGCAGGAAGTAATTCACGAGCGACAGCGTCAGGTAGCCGTGCGCGATGCACGCGCCGAACGGGCCGTCCTTCGCGCGCACCGGGTCGACGTGCACCCACTGGTGGTCGCCCGTCGCATCGGCGAAGCCGTCGATGCGGATCTGGTCGATCGCGAGCCACGCGCTCGCGCCGAGCGTGTCGCCGACGGCCGCCGCGAGTTCGCCGGGATGCGCGAACACGCGGGGCGTCGCACGCACGGGGTCGAGGGTCGTGCTCATCATGCGTGCTGGCTGCTGACCGACAGCACTTCGCCGGTCATGTACGACGCGTAATCGCTTGCAAGGAACACCATCACGTTCGCGACCTCCCAGACTTCGGCGGCGCGCCCGAAGGCTTCGCGCGACGCCAGTTGATTCAGCAAGTCGGCCGGGGCCGACTTCTTCAGAAAATCGTGCATCGCGATGCTCGGCGCGACCGCGTTGATGCGCACGCCGTACGGCGACGCCTCAAGCGCCGCGCAGCGCGTGAGCGCCATCACGCCCGCCTTCGCCGCCGCGTAGTGCGCCTGTTCCGCCTGCGCGCGCCAGCCGAGCACCGATGCGTTGTTGACGATCGCGCCGCGGCCTCGGGCCTGCATGTGCGGCAGCATCGCGCGCGTCATCCGGAACGTCCCGGTAAGGCTAATGTCGATCACGCGCGACCATTCGGCATCGTCCATATCGACGATGCGGGTCGAGCCGCCGAGCCCGGCGTTGTTGATCAGCACGTCGACGCCGTCGAGCTTGTCCTGCGCTTGCGCGACCAGCGCCTGCACGTCGGCCTCGACCGCGACGTTGCACAGGCGGCCGTAGACCTGTTGCAGCCCCGTTTCGGCACGCAGCGTCTCGACCGCTTGCTCGAGGCGCTTTTCGTGGATGTCGGAGATGAACAGCGCGCGGCAGCCTTCTTCCGCGCAGCGGCGCGCGGCCGCGAAGCCAATGCCGGCGCCCGCGGCAGCCGTGATCAGCACCGATTTGCCGGCGAGCAGCTGGTGGCCCGGCACGTAGGCCGGCGCTTTCTGGATCTGGGGTTCGGTCATGCTGTTCCTCTCGCTTCCCTGGGCATGCCGAGCCCGCGCTCGGCCATGATGTTGAGCTGGATTTCGTTGGTGCCGGCGTAGATCGTGTCCGCACGGGAGAACAGGAATACGCGTTGCAGATGGGTGAGCTTTTCGTCGGCCGGATCGATCACGTTCGCGCGGGCCCCGAGCACATCCATCGCGAGCTGGCCGAGGTCGCGGTGCCAGTTCGACCAGAAATACTTGTAGATCAGCGCCTCGCGGCGCAGCGGCGCGCCCGCGCCGGCATCGGTGTCGTCCGCGCCGGACAGCATCCGCAGCGCGTTGTAGCGCATCACGCGCAGCCCGGCCCACGCGCGGCCGATCCGCTGGCGCAGCACGGGGTCACGGTCCGCGCCCGCTTCGCGCGCGGCGTCGATCACCCATTCGAGTTCGCGGACGAACTGCATCTGCTGGCCGAGCGTCGACATCCCGCGTTCGAAGCCGAGCAGCGTCATCGCGATCCGCCAGCCGTCGCCGGGCGCGCCGACGAGGTCGCGGGCTTCCGCGCGCGCGCCGTCGAAAAATACTTCGTTGAATTCCGCGCCGCCGTTGAGCTGCTTGATCGGCCGGATCTCGATGCCCGGCTGGTCGAGCGGCATCAGCAGGAACGACAGCCCCTTGTTGCCCTTCGACGCGGGATCGGTGCGCGCCAGCACGAAGATCCAGTCGGAATCGTGCGCGAGCGACGTCCAGACCTTCTGGCCGTGCACGCGCCACGTACCGTCCGCATCCTGTTCGGCGCGCGTGCGCACGTTCGCCAGGTCGGAACCCGCGCCGGGTTCCGAATAGCCCTGGCACCAGAACTGCGTGCCGGCCAGGATGCCGGGCAGGAAGCGCGCGCGCTGGTCGTCGGTGCCGCACGCAACGAGCGTCGGCCCGAGCAGCCCTTCGCCGATGTGACCCATCCGCCCGGGGCCGCCCGCACGTGCGTATTCCTCGTGGAAGATCACCTGCTCGGCGACCGAGAAGCCGCGCCCGCCGGCATCCGTCGGCCAGCCGAGCCCGGTCCAGCCGCCCTGCGCCAGTTCCTGCTCCCACGCCTTGCGCAGCTCGGGCCACGCTTCCTCGTCGCCGGGGCCGCCGCGGTATTTCAGGCACGCGAAGTCGCCGGTCAGGTGCGACTGCACCCAGTCGGCCACTTCATGCCGCAATTGCTGTTCGCGCGTTTCGCTGTTCATTGGAGAGCTCCTGCGCGCGCAGCCGACGGACGAGATGCCGCCGCGGCGGCCGGGGTGAATGCTTCGTCGCGATGCGATGCGCCGCCGTCGATCGCGTGGGACGCGATCCATTCGAGCAGTTGCGGCGTGCTGCCGAACTGCGCACCCGATGCCTGTGCGCGCTTGAAATAGAGATGCGGGTCGTATTCCCAAGTAAAGCCGACGCCGCCGTGCAACTGGATCGATTCCTGTGCGCAGAACCCATACGCGTCGTTCGCGGCGGATTTCGCGGCGGCGATGTCGGCGCGCAATGCGTCACTCGGCAGCACGCTGCCGGCTTCGGCGTCCCACGCATGCGCGGCGCCGAGCACGGCCGAGCGTGCCGCTTCGATCAGCACCATCATCTGGGCGCAGCGGTGCTTGACGGCCTGGAACGATGCGATCGCTCGACCGAACTGCACGCGCTGGCTCGTGTAGTCGAGCGTCAGGTCGAGGCATTGCTGGGCGCCGCCGAGCTGTTCTGCGGCCAGCGCGAGCGCCGCGAACCAGGCGGTGCGTTCCAGCACCTGTGCCACCGCCGTGCCGCCCGCAAGCAGCGCGTCGCGGCTCACGCGGGCTTCGTCGAGCACCACGCGCGCGATCGGCCGGGTTGCATCGAGCGTGTCGAGCGGCGTGATCGTGAGCCCCGACGCCGTTGCGACGTCGATCGCGAACAGCCCGATCGACTGCCCTTCATTCGCGATCCGCGCGGGCACCAGCAGCAGGTCGGCGCGCGCGCCGTCGATCACTTGCTCGATCGTGCCGGACAGCGCATAACCGCCGGCTGTTTCTTCCGCGACGACCGGCAGTTGCCACGCACCGGCCGGCAGGTCGAACGGCAGCGCCAGCGTTGCGCTGCACGCACCTTCCGCGATCTTCGCGAGCCAGCCGTTTGCCAGCGGCGTATCAGCGAAGCCGGCGAGCGAGGTCGCCGCAAGGCACGCGGTCGAAAAATACGGCACGCATGCGACGCGCCGGCCGAGCTGTTCCATCAGCACCGTCTGCTCGACCGCACCGAGCCCCAGCCCGCCTGCCGCCTCGGGCAGCGCGAGCGCGTTCCAGCCAAGCTCGCCTGCCAGCGCGGACCACAACGCATCGTCACGGCCGGCCGACTGCTCGAGCGCGCGGCGTACGTCGGTGGACGCGCTACGCTCCGCGAGCACGTCGGCCGCCGCGTCGCGGATCATCGCCTGTTCGTCGGTGAGCGCCAGATCCATCGTTCAGCTCCCGTACACGCGCTGCGC
>NZ_JAAGPB010000655.1:0-3941 GCF_017104585.1 Burkholderia sp. Ac-20392 | reverse complement strand
CCGGCCACGACGCGCCGCACCGCGACGTCGCCCGTCGCGCGGTCGACCTCGAGATCGACGACCCACGCGGACCAGCGCGCATCGCCGTCGCGTATCGCGTCGGCTGCCGTCGGCGTGTTGCCGGAAGGCGCTGCGGCACCATCGAAAGCGAAGCCGCGCCCGCTCACGCGCGCATGGGCACCCGGGTCGACCTCAGCCGGTGTGCCCCATGCCGCGCGCTCGCTGACCATCCGGATAATCTCGCGCGGCCCCGCGTCCCGTGCCGTATCGAGATGCTGCAGGCGCAGCGCGACCGGGTCGCGCCGCAACGTGCCGGCAAGTTCGTCGACGAAGGATTCGCGGGCGAACACGTGCGCGTGTCCGGGAATCGCGTGGCCGACATCGGCGAGTTCGATCGACGTCTGCGCGTGCCGGTAGACGAACGGCGCGTCGGCGCCGGTATCCGCGCGTTCGGTCGCCGCACCGTGCGGTGCGTGAAGATCGTCCGTGGCCGCCTGCGCGCGATAGCGCCAGGTCGTCATTCGGCCGTCGGACGCGGTCCGCGTTTCGACGTCGAGCGAGACCTGTGCGTCTGCCTGCGCATCGCCGATCGGCCAGGTGTAGCGCGCGTGGTGTGTGCGCAAGGCATCGGTGCCGACTTCGTCGCGCAGCTCGATACCTGTCACGCACTCCGGTGCGACGGGCAAGCCTGCGTCAGGCTTCATCGCCGCCTCGCAGGTAGCGTGCCGCGCGATGCACGGCCCGGATGATCTCCAGGTGCGTGCCGCAGCGGCAAAGATTGAAGCGCAACGCATCGCGGATCGCCGCATCGTCCGGCGATGGAGTGCGGTCGAGCAGCGCCTTCGTGCTCATGATCATCCCGTTCAGGCAATAGCCGCATTGCGCGGCCTGCTCGTCGATGAAGGCGCGCTGGATCGGGTGCGGCGCGTCGCGCGACCCGAGCCCTTCCAGCGTCGTGACGTCGCGCCCGTGCGCGGCGGCGGCCGGCACGACGCACGAACGCGTCGCCTGCCCGTCGACCAGCACCGTGCATGCGCCGCACTGCCCGAGCCCGCAGCCGTATTTCGGGCCGTTGAGCGCGCAGTCGTTGCGCAGGACCAGCAGCAGCGGCGCGTCGGGCGCTGCCTCGACGAAGGTGTGCGGCGTGCCGTTCACGCGAAACGCCAGCGGCCGCGACGGAGAAGCGGGATGGGACATGAATGGATCCGGAATGCGGCGCGCGGGCCGAGGAGACCAGCGGCGGGCGACCGGCAGCGGGCACTGCCGCCGGCGCGCGCCTGACATATAACACGCCGAAAAACACCCGTACCGGCGCATCGGCGCGCGCAACGGCGAAGCGCCGGCCGGCGCGGGCACCGCGTACGCGTCAGGCCACGGCCGCGACGCTGTTGCGCGACGGAGAGACGAGCGGCACGTCGAACACGTCGTAGCCGAACACCCACGACGGATCCTCGTTCGTGCGCAACCACGTGTTGTTGTGCGATACGAGCTGCACCTTCGACGCACGCGCCGCGCGATTCGCTTCGTACAGCGCGAATGCACCCGCATAGTCGCTGACGCCGACTTCGTCGAGACAGCGCGCGAGCATCGCGGCATCCTCGATCGCCATCGCCGCGCCCTGCGCCATATGCGGCTTCATCGGATGGCACGCGTCGCCGAGCAGCACGAGGCGGCCGCGGCTCCACAACGGCAACGGATCGCGTTCGAGCAGCGGCCACTTGGTGATCGACGGCGACACGTCGATCAGGTGCTGGATGTCGGCATGGAAACCCGCGAACGCCTCGCGCATTTCGTCGCGGCTGCTGTCGACCATCGACACGCCTTCGGGCCATTCGGCCTGCGGCACGCCGGTCACGTAGTAATACTCGTCGCGCTTCTCGGTCACGTAGTAGACCATCATGTGGCGATCCTCCGACCACCACTTCACGCACATGTCGTACGGCTTGTTGTCGAGCAGCGATGCCGGGAACACCGCGCGGTGCGCGACGTAGCCCGTATAGCGCGGCGGTTCCGCGCCGAGCAGGTGCTCGCGGATTCGCGAATTCACGCCGTCCGCGCCGATCACGATGTCGGCCGTCTCGACGCTGCCATCGGTGAACGTCAGGCGCACCGCGTCGCCGGTGTCCTCCACCGCGGCGAGCCGCTTGCCGAAGCGGATCGTGCCGGGCGTCACCGCCTGCGTCATCAATGCATGGAAATCGCCGCGATGCACGGTCAGGTAGCTCGCGCCGTAAGCCTTGCGCGCGTAGTCGCCGAGCGGGATCTGCGCGAGCACGTCGGCCGTCTGCCAGTCGCGGCTATACCAGCAATCCGGATGCGAACCCATCGTCTCCAGCGCGTCCTCGCAGCCGATGCGCCGCATGATCTTCATCACGTTCGGGCCGAGGTGGATGCCCGCGCCGAGGCGCGAGAACGCCGGCGCCTGCTCGTACAGCGCGACGTCGTAGCCACCGCGCTGAAGCAGCGCCGCGGCGGCCGTGCCGCCGAGACCGGCGCCGATGATTGCGATACGGGGTGTGCTCATGCGGATCTCCTGATCGTGGGCCCGTCGCCGAACACGGCACGAGAACGGGCGGATTGAATGGCGTTTATGTAGCGTACACACTCAATTTATTCACGACAAGCGGATTGTCGTCAGTCGCGACGACATTCGGGAAAACACCAATAATTCCACGAATATCCGCGCCACAAAGCGATAGGCGCACGTTCGACGTCATTTTGATCCATTGCCATTTTCAAATGTACACACTAGACTTTGCTCGACATCCGGCGATCCCGCGCCAGCGTGCCGCCCCACCCTTACCGACACGGAGCCTCCCCGTCATGAGCAAGACCTACCGCATCGGCCAGATCGTGCCGAGTTCCAATACGACGATGGAAACCGAGATTCCCGCGATGCTGCGGCTGCGCGAATCGATCCGCCCCGAGCGCTTCACGTATCACTCGAGCCGGATGCGGATGAAGAAGGTCGTCAAGGAAGAACTCGCGGCGATGGACGCCGAATCCGACCGCTGCGCGGTGGAACTGAGCGACGCGCGCGTCGACGTGCTCGGCTACGCGTGCCTGGTCGCGATCATGGCTATGGGGCACGGCTATCACCGCGTGTCGCAGGCGCGCCTGACGAAGCACACGGCGGACAACGGCGCACAGGCGCCGGTGCTGACGAGTGCGGGCGCGCTCGTCGACGCACTGAAGGTGATCGGCGCGAAGCGGATCGTCGTCGTCGCGCCGTACATGCTGCCGCTGACCGAACTCGTGGTCGACTACATCCGCAACGAAGGCTTCGACGTGCTCGCGTACCGCGCGCTGGAGATCCCCGACAACCTCGACGTCGGCCGCCACGACCCGGCGCGCCTGCCCGACATCGTGAAGACGCTGCCATACCAGGACGCCGATGCGATCGTGCTGTCCGCCTGCGTGCAGATGCCGTCGCTGCCGGCCGTCGCGAAGGTCGAGGCGATGACGGGCAAGCCCGTGATCACGGCCGCGATCGCGACGACCTACGCGATGCTGCGCGAGCTCGACCTCGAGCCGATCGTGCCCGGCGCCGGCGCGCTGCTGTCCGGCGCGTACTGAGCCCAGCCCTTTCGACGGAGTCCCTTCATGCCCTCGACTTTCCTGTATGGCGCGAACATCCGCGCGAACGGCATCCGCCAGCATTACCTGCGCTACGGCGGCGCGACCGGCGCGCGCGCCTCGCGCCCGGCGATCGTGCTGATTCCCGGCATCACGAGCCCCGCGATCACGTGGGGGTTCGTCGGCGAAGTATTCGGCGCGGCGTTCGATACCTACGTGCTCGACGTGCGCGGCCGCGGGCTGTCCGACGCATCGCCGTCGCTCGACTACAGCCTCGATGCCCAGGCCGACGACATCGCGGCACTCGTCGCTGCGCTCGGCCTGCCGCGCACGAGCCTCGTCGGCCATTCGATGGGCGCGCGGAT
>NZ_JAAGPB010000654.1:0-3963 GCF_017104585.1 Burkholderia sp. Ac-20392 | reverse complement strand
CCGCCACCTGATCGGGCAGTTGCTCGCGCTCGCGCGGGCGCAAAGCGCGCCGGCCGCGCCGCCCGGTGACGTGTCGGTCCATGCAGTCTATCGCCGCGTGCTGGAAGACCTGATGCCGCTCGCCGATGCGAAAACCATCGACATCGGCATCGAAGACGGCCCGGACACCTCCGTGCCCGTCGACGAGCTCGAACTCGTATCGCTCGTGATGAACCTGGTCGACAACGCGATCCGCTACACGCCGCCGGGCGGACGCGTGGACCTGGCGACGCAACGCACGGACACGCATGCGTGCGTGACGATCGTCGATACCGGCCCGGGCATCGCGCCGCACGAACGCGCGCGCGTGTTCGATCCGTTCTACCGGGTGCCGGGCAATGCGCAGATCGGCTCCGGGCTCGGCCTGTCGATCGTGAAGATCGTCGCGGACCGGATGGGCGCCGACATCGCGCTTGCGTATGCGGACGAAGCGGAATCGCGCGGGTTGCGCATCTCGGTGCGGATTCCGCTCGTACGGCCGCCTGGCGCGACGCAGCCCGACCGCCCCGCCGACACGCCGGCGCAACACGCACCGCGCGACGGACACCGCACTTGAGCGTCAGCCGCCGATCGTCCCGCGATCGATCTTGCGCGACAGGATGATCGACGTCGTCGTGCGTTCGACGCCTTCGAGCGTGCCGATCTGGTCGAGCAGGTCGTTGAGCCGTTCGGGCGAATCCGCGCGCAGCCACGCGACGTAGTCGTACTCGCCGCTCACCGCGCACAGCAGCTGCACCTCGGGCATCCGGTCGAGCTTGCGCAGCACGTCCTTGCCGAACTTCGGCGTGAGGATGATGCCGACGTACGCGTAAATGCTCGCGTCGAGCACGTCCTGCCCGAGCCGGACGCTGTAGCCGGCGATCACGTTGGTGCGTTCGAGCCGCGCGATGCGTGCGACGACCGTCGTGCGCGCAACGTCGAGCTGGCGCGCGAGATCCGCAACGCTGGCGCGCGCATCGGCCTGCAGCAGCGCGACGAGTTGCCGGTCGAGATCGTCGAGTTGGTCGAGGCGGGGTGGACGCATGAGGCTGGGCCGGGGCACGACGCGCCGGCTGAGTGGAAGGTGACGCGATGATAGCGCCGAACGCCGGCCCGCCCAAACGCCATCGTCCGGAGCCGATACGAACCTTTCAATTTCGATTCGTATCGGATGTAAGCAAGTGTCGCATTCACTGCTGCGCCGCACGCAACGTGCTACTAATAGCAGGCGACGCGAGAAGCGCGCTTGCGGCAGTTGCCGCCGCGCCCGCTCGCAAGACACCACCCCGGAGAGCCAACCATGAAGAAAATCTCGCTCACCCTCGCTACGCTCGCCGTTGCAGCCAGCGCGTTCGCGCAAACCCCGGCACAGCCGCAGGCGCCCGCCCAGGCCACGACGGCCGCGGCTTCGGCCCCGAGCGCCGAGCAGCGCGAGGCGCGCCACGAAGCGCGCGTCGAGCAGCGTATCAAGTACCTGCACGACCAGCTGAAGATCACGTCGGCGCAGGAACCGCAGTGGAAGACGTTCGCCGACACGATGCGCGACAACGGCGACACGATGGGCCGCCTCTATCGCGAACGGATGGCCAAGCACGACGTCTCCGCGCTCGACGACATGAAGCAGTATGCGGAACTGTCGCAGGCGAACGCCGACGGCGCGAAGAAGCTCGCCGACTCGTTCGCACCGCTCTACGAGAGCTTCCCGGCCGACCAGAAGGCACTGGCCGACACGACGTTCCGCAGCTGGCTGCATCACGGCGGCGAACATCGCGGCAAGGGCAAGACGAAGGGCAAGGAAGGCAAGGCGGCAGCCGCGCCGGCCGCCAGCGCACCCGCGCAGCCCTGACGCCCTCCCCGCCGGCGCCGTGTCGCCCGTCCGGGCCGAACGGCGCCGCGCCGCTCCAGGCGACCGGCGCGTCACACGGCGCGCCGGATTCGGGATAAGCTCCCGGCTTTTACAGCTTTCCCGCCCTTCCCCGCCATGCTCGAACTCAAGCAAATCGACCTGCGTACCGATCCGCAGGCCCGTCGCGTCGTCAAGGACGAAACCGTCGCCGTTTCCTTCGCAGAAGCCGACGGCGAACTGATGAGCCTCGAAGGCCCGAACCGCTATGTCGCAGGCGACGCGTTGATTACGGGCTCGACCGGCGACCGCTGGGTCGTGTCGCGCGCGCGCTTCGACGCCAAGTACCTGCCCGCCGATCCGGCGCTCGCACACGGCGCATCGGGCGCTTACCGGAACCGGCCGGCCGTCGTGCTCGCCCGCCGGATGGACGAGCCGTTCACGATCGCCCGCTCGGAAAACGGCGACACGCTGCGCGGCGTCGCCGGCGACTGGGTGATGCAGTACGCGCCCGGCGACTACGGTGTCGTGCAGGCGCAGCGCTTCGCGCAGGTCTATCGCGACGCGTAATGCAGCGCGCCGGCATTGCGCCGGCGCGAACGGTCATCAAGCAAAGTCTTCGTCGAGTTCGAGTTCCGCGTCGCGCTCGACGGCCTCGCCGGCCGCGTGACGCTCCTCGAGCGACCCGAGCATCGCTTCCGTATATGCATGCAGCACCGCATGGCTGCGTGCCCGTTGCATCGGCTTGAGCGCCAGATAGCGCGCGAGCGCGGCCGGCACGATGCGGATATCGAGCGTCATCCGCTTCGGCGCCGAGCCGAAACGCATCGCCAGCCACTGCACGGACAGGAACCGCCCGCGCGCGTCGCTGCTTTCAGCGAAACGCGTCTGCTCCGGAAAGAGATCGCAGATCACGCGTGCGAGCGCGTCGAATTCCGCGCTCTGGCATTCGATCAGATAGTCATCCATCCCGTCTCTCCCGTCAGGCTGCCGATTGCGACGGCCGGCATGCCTTCACCAGCACGACGACCAGGATCGCGGCCAGCACGAAATACGCGGCCTCGACCCAGCCGGCCGGCAGCACGCGCACCTGGTACAGCAGCGCCGGCGCAGCCGCCAGCGCATGCAGCACGATCGCGAGCGGCAACACGCCCGCGCGGCCGGCGCGCACGCCGCGCCAGACCAGCACCGACAGCGCGAGCTGCAGCACGAATGCCGTGCAGCGTTCGAGCAGCAACAGCAGGATCGACTGCGCCGACAGCGTCGCGAGCATCACCTGCAGCCGCACGACGGTATCGCCCGGCAGGTCGGCGAGTTGCGTTTCGAGCTGGCCACGGCTCGCGAGCCACGCGAGATACGACCACTGGCCCCACACGAGTACGCCGACGAACCATGCTTCGGCGCCACCGTGACCGATCCCGTAGCCGATTCCGCGGCTGTCGCCGGCCGACGACGGGCCATAGCGGCGGTTCAGGAAACGCATCCCGAGATAGCGACCGACTTCCTCGAATACGGCCGTCGCGAGCGCGCTGTACGTGACGAACGCGAGCGGCTGCGTGAGCCAGCCATCCGGCGGCGTCTGGCTCAGTACGAGCCCGTGGAACGCGCGTTCGAGGATCATCGCGAACAGCGTGAAGACGGCCACGCCGACGATCGTGTCGCGGCGGTTCAACGCCAGCGGCTTGCGCAGAATACGGTAGAGGACGAGCGGCAGGAGCGCGATGATCAGCGTGGCGGCGATCAGCACCGCCAGCGTGACGGGAGCGACAGTCATGTATTTCCTTGTTCGGGGCAGCGCACCTGACGCGCTGCGTGCCCCGAATGATACTCAGCTTGCGGTCGACGCGCGCGCAACCAGCTCGCCCGGCAACAGCGAGACGCGTACGTCGCCCGCCGCGCCGTCGATCCGCTCGTGCACGAATTCGACGGCCTTGTAGCCGATTTCGTAGGTCGGCTGGCGAATCGTCGTGATTCCGATCAGCTCGGCCCATTCCGGATCGTCGATCGACAGCAGCGCTGCCCTCTGCTGCCATGCGGTGCCGAAACGCGCGCGCAGGTGGCGCGCGATCGCGAGTGCGACCGGCGCGTTCGCGGCGAACAAG
>NZ_JAAGPB010000653.1:0-4121 GCF_017104585.1 Burkholderia sp. Ac-20392 | reverse complement strand
CCTGCGCACGATCGTGTGGATTTTCGAGCACATTGAGTGCCTGCTGCGCCTGTTGCGGTGTCAGCGCGGGCGCGGTGCCGGAAGCGGCCGACGCGGCGGCAGGGGCGGGAGCGGCCGCATGGGCGGCCGATACGACGGCGGCAAGCAGCCAGCCGAGGAGGAAATGTCGCATGGAGTGGGCATGCGGGCGCGCATCGGCGCGCGGCCCGCCAGGCTGAACGATGGACGGAAGTTAACATGATCGCGATCGGAACCGAATAGTTCCGTCGACGATCATTCGAATCGGGCATACCCGACGCGGCGCGGGTGTTTGCGGCGCGTTTGCGCAGTCATGCGGCGGACGCAGACTGCAGGCAGCCGGATAGGTCGGGATGTTTCAATTGCCGATATGTAATGTTTTTGTAATGACGGCTTGTTGGCAACGGCGAGCGATGCACGCGTTGCGTCAAATTAATATGGAATCCTGCCGAATCACGCTGGCTCGTCGTGAAAAACCGGCAGAACGTGTTCCGCGATTTCTTCGACGACTTCGCGCACGGGCCGGTCCGAGCCGGGATTCAGCGTGACGTGATGCGTGCCCGCCGCGCGCATGTCCTGCAGGATGTCGATCAATGCGCGGCGTCCGGTTGCATAGCCGAGCGGCAATGCGGTGGCCGGGGCATCGGGATCCGCGACGAGGTCGAGCCGCATCGATACGCCGAATGCGCGAAAGGCGGGTGACGCGAGCCGGTCGACTGCCGCGCGCCACATCGAATAGCGGGCGCGCTGCGTGTCCGGATCGCGGTGGTACGTCATCCAGCCGATCGAGTGCCGTGCGATCCAGTCGACGCTTTGCCCGCCCGAGCCGACCGCCAGCATCGGTACGGCGTCGGCGCCGCGCGGCAGCAGCGTGAATTCCGGTGCATCGGGCGGCGCTTCGTCGGGCAGCACGCGCGAAGGCACGCCGAGCGCGGCCGCGACGACCTCCCAGTGCGTGCGATATCGGTCGCGCCGCGTCTCCGCATCGACGCCGAACGCCGCATATTCGGGCGGCCGGTCGCCGGAGCCGAGCCCGAGGATGAAGCGGCCGCCCGACAGCGTCGCGACCGACAGCGCGCCTTTCGCGATATGCAGCGGATGACGCAGCGGCAGCACGATCGCACCGCTGGCGAGCGCGATCCGGCGCGTGCGTGACGCCAGTGCGCCGAGCAGGACCCACGGGTCGAGGTGGCCGACCGGATCGGGGTAGTCGGCGCTGTTCAGCGGCACGTCGCGAATCCACAGCGCGCGAAAGCCGAGCGTGTCGGCCAGCGCCGCGAGTTCGAGCTGCTCGTCGAAGTCGGCGACGATATGGCCGGTGCGAAGCAGCGGAAGCGTGAGGCCGATCGACAAACGTCCGTCCGAAAAGACGCGATGCGCGACGTCGGGGCGGGCAGGGGCGGGCGTGGTCATGTCGAGTCCTTGGAGGCGGCGCGAAGCGAACGCGCGACGTTGCGTGTCCGAATGCTAGCGTGTTTGCACGACGGCTGCGCGGCAGCGGCACGGCATGCGCCGTGACTGATCGAGCTCGACCGGTTGGCGTACACGCAGCGAACGTGATGCGGAAAGCGGGCCGGGCATAATCGATGCCTTCCTTCATTGAAACAACGAATCCGGATGAATGCGCTTCCACACAGGGTGATCGGTCTGGCAGCGTGCGCCATGATCTTCGCGGTTGCGTCCGGCGCGCTGGCGGACGAAGCAGGCCAAGCCGCTATCTGCAAGACTGCCGAGGAGACGGGCTACACGGCCGACATCCGCAATTGCCTGCGGCTGAAGTACGAAGCGGCCGACAAGCGGTTGAATGCCGTCTACAAGACGCAGATGGCGAACCTGGACGAGCAGGGCAAAGCGAGGTTGCGCAACGACGAGCGCCGCTGGCTCAAGGCACGGGATGCCACGTGTGCCGAATCGCGGCAGCCCGATGCGGGCGGCTCGCTCGGGCTCGTGGAGCATGACAGTTGCTTCGTCGACGAAACCGAGCGTCGCGTCAAGGCGATCGAGGCTTTTCGTTGAGATGTCGCGCCGGCCACGGCGTCAAGTCACCCGCAGTGTCGTGCCGCGCAGCGTGAGGCCGAGGCGCGACGCCACGCGTTGTGACGCGCGGTTGTCGCTGCCGGTGCTGTAGAACAGCGTACGCGTTTGAAGCGACGGCAGCCGCGACCACGCTGTGGTCACCGCCGCTGCTAGGCCACGCCCCCGAAACGCAGGGGCCGTCGCGAGGCCGAGTTCGGCCCCGACTTCGGACAGCCGCGCGGCGAACGCGACCGATGCGACTTCTCCGTCGACGACGGCCGCGCACCACGGCGCCCACAGATCGGCGACGCGCCGAAACCCCATCGAGAACAGGCCTTCGGGCATCCCGTGCGTGGACAGCGCATGCAGCAGGCGCCGGCCCGCGTCGCTGTCGCCGTCGATCAGCGCGACGCGTGGGTCGGTGTCGAAACCGAGTGCGTGCGGCAGCGGGTAGACGAGGCCGATATTCCAGTGCGGAACAGGGGCGAGCAGCGCGAGATAGCGCTCGAGATGCGCGGGTTGCATGCGGTCCGCGATCGGCGGTTCGCTATCGGCCACGCGTGCGAGTTCGTCTGCGATCGGGGTGGGCACGTCGGCGCGTATGCCCGCCAGGTTGCCGTCCGCGCATCGGCCGAGCCAGAAGCGCGGCGCGGGCGAGCACTCGGGATCGTTCTCGTGTTCGATCCGGCGATTCGGATGCAGCCGGAACAGCGTGCGGTAGTCGATATCCAGCCAGTCGTTTGCGTCAGGCATGCGTCGAGTCAGGGGCTCGGGTCAGGTGGTGCGCGCTGCGCGAGGAGTGCCGGCACGGGGCCGCGCGCCGCACGCATGCGGCGCTGTGGGGCAATTGTAAGCCGTTCGGCGATCGCGCGCAGATGCAACGCCGCGCTGCCCGCGCGGGCCGGGCCGGTGCCGCGCGGCGGCACGCCCGGCCGACGTTCATCGATCCGGAGGGCGTTTCAGTTTCGAAACGTTCGCGCTGCTTGCCGGTGCGCGATTCGCGTCGATGGCACCCAATCCGCCCGCGCGGCCTTGCGGCGTGAAGCATGGTGCGCTCCTTGCATATCTGTGCACGCCGTGAGCGCGGTCGCGGACGCAGTCGGTCCGGCGATCGCTTCAGTGGGTCGGACGTATCGGAGACGGGGACAAGAGAATGAAAACAGACCGAATCGCAACGTGTCGTGTTGCAAACATGAATCGCCGACCTGCCGGGCTATTTGCTTCGCCGTTTATCGAGGCGACGTGAGCGCGCGGCTTTCCGTTCCATCCGAGCAATCGGGTTTGTTCTGAACGACGACGTGCAGGTGTAACGCACGAGGCCGACTGGTGCCAGTCGGCCGTCGGGGATGAACCGTGAATGCCTGCGGATGG
This sequence comes from Burkholderia sp. Ac-20392, assembly GCF_017104585.1. Taxonomy (NCBI): domain Bacteria; kingdom Pseudomonadati; phylum Pseudomonadota; class Betaproteobacteria; order Burkholderiales; family Burkholderiaceae; genus Burkholderia; species Burkholderia sp. Ac-20392. The sequence continues at coordinate 716 of NZ_JAAGPB010000653.1, read as the reverse complement.
CCCGGCCCGGATCCCGGATCGTCAATCTGCCGCGCGCAACGCGAGTCGTCGCGCGGCGTAGGCGTGTGCGTGCCGTGCCTTGCGTCGGCGCGACGGGTCCGAACCGGATCGCACCGGAAAGCCGGCAGCGCATCGATGCATTCGGCATCGCGGAACATGGGCAGTCCAGGGGAAGCGTTCACCGGCCGCAGCAGGGCGGACGCCGCGAAATTGTGCTGTCAGTTGATCCACTACCCCGATGGATCAATTGTTGAAGCGCCCATCGCCACGTGGCGATGGGCGTCTTTTTTTGGACGCCGGTTTGCGACGCGAGCCATCGGCCCGATCGCGCGACGTTCTGTATCATGTGCTGGCGTGCCTGGCCGCCCGTGCGGGCGCACGGTGCTTGCCGGCGCGCCCGATCACGCGTTGCCAACATGAACGACAAAGCCCTGCACGACCCTTCAACCGCCGGCATCGATCCGGCCGCACTCGATGCGCTGCACACGTTCGTCGAGCGTCATCCGCGCCTGCTGGTGCTGACCGGCGCCGGCATCAGCACCGACTCCGGCATTCCCGGCTATCGCGACCGCAACGGCCAGTGGATGCGCTCGCCGCCGATCCAGCTCCACGAATTTCTCGGCTCCGATGCCGCGCGGCGGCGCTACTGGGCGCGCAGCATGATCGGCTGGCCCGTCGTCGGCCGCGCGCAGCCGAACGGGTCGCACGTCGCGCTC
>NZ_JAAGPB010000652.1:0-3981 GCF_017104585.1 Burkholderia sp. Ac-20392 | reverse complement strand
CTCGCGAGCTGGTTGAACTGAGACTGCAGCAGGCTCCACCAGCCCGACGGGTCGAAGGCCTGCTGCGCGGCGTCGCCCGCCGCCGCATCCGACGCGCCGGCATCCGGTGCCGGCGAGGCGTCGCCCGACGCCTGTTTCGCCGCATGCGCGGCCGCGACGGCCGCTTCCTCGGCCGCCGACATCGAGCTCTGCGCGAACGCGCCGAACGCACGCAGCGTCGCGAGCGTCGCGCGCTGCACCTCGAGCGCCTGGATCGCGGACTGCAGCATCCCGAGATTGAGCTTCAGCCACTGCTCGACGGCGCGCAGATCGGTGATCCGCTTGTCGAGCTCCTCGACGCTCGTGAGCGGCGCCATCATGTCGGACATGCTCGACAGCGACGGCGGCAGCCCTTGCGTGGCGCCCGGAAACGACGTCATCCCGCCGAACGGCGACATCCGCATCATGTCCCACATGCGGTCCATCATGTCGGCGGGCTTGAAGCCGGCAAAGCCGGCGAAAGGGTTGGAGCCGGAGGCATCGGTCGTCATACGGGCGTCCTGGTTGACTGGGTGAGTGCGAGGCGGCCGCCATGCATCGCGCGAGCCGCGCCTGGATCGATCATAGCGCCAGCGCGTGTCAGAACGGCGCGTCGCCGGGGAACTCGGGCGGGCGGCGCTCGCGCAGCGAGCGGATGCCTTCCTGCACGTCCGGCCCGGCAAACCCCATGAATTCGAGCGCGAGCGACGTATCGAAGGTCGGCCCGGCCGTGCGCAGCCAGTTGTTCAATGCGTACTTGGTCCAGCGGATCGCCGACTGCGAACCGTGCGCGAGCCGCTCGGCCACTTCGTAGGCCTTCGGCAGCAGGTCGGCCGGCTCGACCGCGAGCGAGACCAGCCCGATCCGCTCGGCCTCCTCGCCGCTCACGGGCTCGCACAGCATCAGGTAGTACTTCGCCTTCGCCATCCCGCACAGCAGCGGCCACACGATCGCCGCATGGTCGCCGGCCGCGACGCCGAGCCGCGTGTGGCCGTCGATGATGCGCGCATCCTTCGCGGCGATCGAGATGTCCGCGAGCAGCCCGGCGACGAGCCCGGCACCAACGGCCGGGCCATGCATCGCCGAGACGATCGGCTTGCTGCAGTTGATCACGTTGTAGACGAGGTCGCGCGCCTCGCGCCATACGCGGGCGCGCACGTCGAAGTCGTTCGCCATGTCCTCGACGAGCGCGAGATCGCCGCCCGCCGAGAAGCCCTTGCCTTCGCCGCGGATCACCGCGACGCGCGTGTCGGGATCGCGGTCGACGTCGCGCCAGATGTCGGCGAGCTCGCGATGCATGCGTGCGTTCGCGGTCGCGAGGCCGCTGCGGTTCGCGCCCTCGCCGCTCATCACGATGTCGAGCACGCCATGGTCGCGGCGCGTCACCTTCAGTGCTTCGTAACCGCCGTACGCGGCGAGATTGGCCATGCGCTGCTCCTTGCTCGAGGCTCTCGCGCCCCTGAATCGAGTGTAGCCAAGCCCGCGCGGGCAAACATCAGGCGAAACCCGGCGCGCGGGCCGGGCCCGGGTTTCGCGACAGCGGAGCGCTGCGTGCTCCGCGTGACTTACGCCGCGCCGTCGGGCGGGGCGACCGACTGCTCGATTGCGCCGAAGATCGACTTGCCGGCCGTGTCGAACATCTCGATGCGCACGGTATCGCCGTAGCGCATGAACTCGGTCTGCGGCGCGCCGTGCTCGATCGTCTCGAGACAGCGCTTCTCGGCGATGCAGCAGTAGCCGCGCTTCGCGTCCTTGTTCGACACCGTGCCCGAGCCGACGATCGAGCCGGCGCGCAGGTTGCGCGTCTTCGCCGCGTGCGCGATCAGCTGGCCGAAGTGGAACACCATGTCGGTGCCCGCATCGGGCTGGCCGACCTTCTTGCCGTTCCAGTGGACGATCATCGGCCGGTGCACGCGGCCTTCGCGCCATTCGTCGCCGAGCTCGTCGGGCGTCACGGCGACCGGTGCGAATGCGGTGGCCGGCTTGCTCTGGAAGAAGCCGAAGCCCTTCGCGAGCTCGGCCGGAATCAGGTTGCGCAGCGACACGTCGTTCACGAGCGTGACGAGCCGCACGGCCTTCAGCGCCTCGTCGGGCGTCGCGCTCATCCGCACGTCGCCGGTGATCACCGCGACTTCCGCCTCGAAATCGATGCCCCATTCCTCGGACGGGCACACGACGTCGTCGCGGGCCCCGAGAAAATCGTCGCTGCCGCCCTGGTACATCAGCGGGTCGGTCCAGAATTCGGGCGGCATCTCCGCGCCGCGCGCGCGGCGCACGAGCTCGACGTGGTTCACATAGGCGGAGCCGTCGGCCCACTGGAACGCGCGCGGCAGCGGCGCCATGCAGTTGGCCGGATCGAACGCGAAGGAATTGCGCGCGCGGCCGTGGTTCAGCGCGTCGTACAGGTCGCGCAGCTGCGGCGCGTAGAACGCCCAGTCGTCGAGGACGCGCTGCAGCGTCGGCGCGATCGCGTCGGCGATCGCCGCGGTGTGCAGGTCGCGCGACACGACGATCAGCTGGCCGTCGCGCGTGCCGTCCTTCAGCGAAGCAAGTTTCATAAGGGGACTCTGCCGTTGTAGTGACGATGGAGGGAATCTATTTTACGATGGTGAATCCCTGCGGCGCGCCGCGATTGTGCGCGCCGTTTTCGCCCCGATTATCCGGCCCGGTTTTTCAGCCCGACTTCTGCCGCCTTTTCGCGCACCTGCCGCCCATGCCTGCCAGCCCGCTTCCCGACGACGATCTCGCCGACTCCGATACCGACACCGACGACGCCGCTTCCGGCGAGCACGGCGAGAAGGTCCGTTCCGGCATCCAGTCGATCGAGGTCGGCTTCCGCCTGCTCGACGTGCTGACGAGCGAGCCGCGCGCGATGATGCTGCGCGACCTCGCGCAGCGCGCGGGCATGAGTCCTGCGAAGGCGCACCGCTACCTGGTCAGCTTCTCGCGGCTCGGCGTGGTGTCGCAGGACCCCGTCTCGGGCCGCTACGAGCTCGGCGGCTTCGCGCTGCAGATGGGGCTCGCGCGGCTCGCGCGCGTCGACGGCGTGAAGCTCGCGCGCATCGCGCTGACCGAATTCCGCGACCGCCTCGACCAGACGGTCGGCATCGCCGTGTGGGGCAACCAGGGGCCGACGATCGTCCACTGGATGGAATCGAGCCACCCGGCGAAGGCATCGCTGAAGCTCGGCGACGTGATGCCGCTGCTCGGCTCCGCGACGGGGCTGCTGTTCGCCGCGTACCTGCCGCGCAGCAAGACCGCCGCGATGCTCGAGCGCGAACTCGCCGATACGCGCCGCTCGCCGCACCACGGCGGCCCGCGCACGCTCGACGAGGTCGACGCGGTGCTCGCCGACGTGCGCAAGCACGAGGCCGCGCGCGTCGAGGGGATGCTGCTGCCGACGATCCACGCGTTCTGCATGCCCGTGTTCGATGCGGTCGGCGAACTCGCGCTCGCGATCGTCGCGCTCGGCCAGGAAGGCTCGTTCGACATTGCATGGGGTGGAGAGATCGACACCGCGCTGCGCGCATACGCGCAAAAACTGTCTTACGAACTCGGCTATAGTCCCGACGCGCGCGACGCCTGACGCATCCGGTACCCGCCCCGTCACGCAGCGCGAACGCGCGGCGCATTCGACAGTCCGATTCCTGTGGCGCGCGCTGCGCGCCCGACGTCATGCGAACGCCCCGATCCTGTTCCGATGCCCATGCAGCCAGCCGACACCCGTCCGAGTCACGCTTTGCCCCGCCACTGGCTGCGCGTGGGCATTGCGCTCGTCGTCGTGCTGGTGCTGCACGCGCTCGCCGCGTTCTGGCTGATGCGCAACCGCGACGCGTTCACGCCGCCCCCACCCGCCGACATCCCCGTACAGATCGAGCTGCTGAAACCGCAACCGATCGAGCGCCAGCCCGCGCCGCCTGCGCCGAAGCCGGTCGAGCAGCCGGCCGCGCCCGCCCCGGCGGC
>NZ_JAAGPB010000651.1:0-4130 GCF_017104585.1 Burkholderia sp. Ac-20392 | reverse complement strand
GCCCGCGCATCGCGCGTATCGGCCGCGCGACGCGCGAGCCAGGCCGGGAACCACGTCGACGGCGCATCGGGCAGCGCCGACGGTTCGGCATACGCGGCGCCGATCTCCTGCATCAGCAACCGCACGCTGTCCACGTCGGCCGCGAGCAGGTCGACGCTCAGCCAGACGCGATCCTCGCCGCCGGGCATCTGCACGAGCCCCATCAAGAAGACCTGCGCGTGCTCGACGTCGAGACATTCGTGCGACCGGAACGCGCGCAGCGACGCCCATTCGGTTTCCGCATCGGCGGCCGTCCTGTCGCGCCAGTCCGCATGCGCGAACACCGGCGCGTCCGGCGCCGCGACGATCTGCTGGCGGCCACCGGTGAAGCACGCACGCAGCATCGGATGGCGCTCGCGCACACGCCGGCACGCCGCATCGAGGCGAGCGGGATCGATCGCGCGGCACCGAAACTCGAGGAACGCGTGACAGCTCACGTTGCCGAGCACTTCGCCGTCGCCGCGGCCGAGCCAGTACGCCTGCTGCACCGCCGACAGATCGAACGGCGCGTGCACGTCGACGTCGACCACCTCGTCAGCCTCGACGTCAGGCGCCGCGGGGGCGACGCGCGGCGCATTCGCGAGCAGCTCGGCCCACGCGCCGAGCGTCGGCGTGCGCGCAAGCGCATCGAACGTCAGCGCGTAGCCGAGTCGGTTCACGCGCGTCTGCAGATACATCAACCGGATCGAATCGAGGCCGCAACTCAGCAGGTCCTCGTCATCGTCGAGCGATGCGATTTCGTCGACGGGCTCGTCGAGCAGCTCGGCGATCATCGCGACGAGCTGCGAGCGAAAGGCTATGGGAGAAAAACTGGAAGGATCGGAATGATCGATACGGAAATCGACAGCGGTCTGGCTCATGGGCACGCCTTGTATGGGTCGTTCGATGGCGGATCCGCGCGGCGGCGGCCACCCGTGAATGAGAATCTATCTCATTCACACCCATGAGCCTGATCGATTGCTTTAGGCTGCCGGTCAGTTGTTTTAGATTGCCGCGCTCTCCATCTCGATGTCGTCGATCGCGTTCGACGACGCACGAATATCGCTCGGCGAAATGCCGTAACGCTTGCGGAATGCGATCGAGAAATGCGCGGGGCTGTAGCCAACCCGGTACGCGACGGTCGACACGTTGGCGTCCTCCGCGCACAGCATCGCGTGCGCGGTCCGCAACCGGTATTCCTGCAGGTACGCATACACGCTCGTGCCGAACACCTTGCGGAAACCGGCCGTCAGCTTGCGCGAATTCATCCCCACCCGGCCCGCGAGCGCATCGAGCGTGGGCGGCTGCTGCAGCTCGCGCGTCAGGATGTCGCTCGCGGCGTACACGCGCTCGACGTCCGACGACGTGACGCGCACGTCGGCCGGCGCGAACTGCCGCTGCGTCGCCAGCAGTTGCGCACTCAGCGCGGTCAGCTCGAACGCCTTGGCCTTCAGGTAGTACTCGCGCACCGCGCCCTCGAACGGGCACGTCGCGATCTGCACCGCGAGCGCCTGTAGCGCCTTCGACGCCGGGCAACTGACGATGCGCGGATCGCCGCCCGTCGGCGCGAGCATCTTCTCCGGCAAGAGACTCAGGTTGCGGTCGAGCGCATCGAGGCCGAGCTGCACGATCGTGTAGCGCAGCGGCGTGTCGCGGTCGTAGATCTGGTGCGTCGTGAATTCGCCGTCGTTGGCGATCACGCACAGGCCCGGCCCCTTGATGCACTGCTCGGGCTGGCCGGGAACGCGGCAACGCAACTGCCCGCTCTGCACGAGGACGAGTTTCAGCCCTTTTTCGAGCGGCTCCTCGTACCAGTCGCGGCTGTCCGAGCACAGCGTGCCGCTCATGAGTTTCATGCCCGCGTCGATGTGCACCACGCCCGGATGATTGCCGGGCACGAGCACCGGCGGGTGACGTCGTGACGAAGCGAAGGAGGTCGAGCTCATCGGAGGTCCGTTGGTTAGGCGGCACGCGCGGCCCGGCGCGCGCCGGCGGCAACCGGCCGATTGTCCGGCCGGGCCGGGCGGGCGCCGCGCGACAGGCGCCCGATCGAATGAAATTGCCGCGATATCGAAAGAAACGGCGCTATCGCGTCACTTGTTACAAATGATAATACCTCTCATTTACATTTTCTGACAACTTGCCGGAACCCAAGGTCAGCGCATGCAATCCTCCCTTCCCTCCGTGGCGCCGGCCCTCCCGGCCGATGCGCCCGACTGGCCCGACGACTTCGCGCACCGCTATCGCGACGCCGGCTATTGGCAAGACACGACTTTCTTCGATGCGCTCGACGCGCAAGCGCAGCGCGATCCCGATGCGCTCGCGATCGTTGACGGCGCCTGCCGGCTCAGTTTTGGCGACCTGCTCTCGCGCATCCGCCGGCTGGCAGGCGGCCTCGCACGCCTCGGCCTGACGCGCGGCGACACGGTCGTCGTCCAGCTACCGAACGGCGCGCGTTTCATCGAGACCTGTTTCGCACTGTTCCAGCTCGGCGTGCGGCCGGTGCTCGCCCTCCCCGCTCACCGGCACTACGAGATCGGCGCGTTCTGCCGCTTCGCCGGCGCGCGTGCGTACCTGGGCGCGGCGCAACTCGGCGAGTTCGACTGCCGGCCGCTCGCGGCCGCGCTGCAGGCCGACTGCCCGACGCTCGAGCACGTCGTGATGGCCGGCGACGACCACGCGTTCACCCCGTTCGATGCGCTGTACGACGCGCCGCCGCTGCGCGAATGCGCGGCGGGCGCCGACGACATCGCGTGCTTCCAGCTGTCGGGCGGCACGACCGGCACGCCGAAGCTGATCCCGCGCCGCCATCGCGAATACCTGTACAACGTGCGCGCGTGCAGCGCCGCGAGCGGCTTCGACGCCGGCACCGTGTATCTCGCCGCGCTGCCGATGGCACACAACTTCACGCTGTGCTGCCCCGGCACGATCGGCGCGCTGCTCGCGGGCGGCCGCGTAGTCACGACCGGGCGGCCCGAGCCCGAACAGAGCTTCGCGCTGATCGCGCAGGAACGCGTCACGCATACCGCGCTCGTGCCGCCGCTCGCGCTGCTGTGGCTCGACGAACAGCCGCAGCGACAGGCCGACCTGTCGAGCCTGCGCGTGCTGCAGGTCGGCGGCGCGCGATTGATGGACCACGCGGCCGCGCGCGTGACGCCCGTGCTCGGCTGCCGACTGCAGCAGGTGTTCGGCATGGCCGAAGGGCTCATCTGCTGCACGCGGCTCGACGATTCGCCCGAACGGATCGCGCAGACGCAGGGCCGCCCCGTGTCGGACGGCGACGAAGTGCGCATCGTGGACGATGCCGGCGAACCGGTCGCGCCCGGCGAGATCGGCGAACTGCAGGTGCGCGGCCCGTACACGATCCGCGGCTACTACCGTCTCGCCGAGCACAACGCGACCGCGTTCACCGCCGACGGCTTCTATCGCAGCGGCGACCGCGTGCGGCGCACCGCGGACGGCGACCTCGTCGTCGAAGGCCGCGACAAGGACCAGATCAATCGCGGCGGCGAGAAAGTCTCCGCCGAGGAAGTGGAGAACCTGCTGCTCGCGCATCCGCAGGTGCACGATGCGGCGGTGGTCGCGATGCCCGACCCGCTGCTCGGCGAGCGCACGTGCGCATTCGTCGTCGCCCGCGCGCCCGCACCGTCCCGGCTGGTGCTGAAGCGCTACCTGCGCGACTGCGGGCTCGCGGCGTTCAAGATTCCCGATCGCATCGAGTTCATGCCGCGCTTCCCCGAAACCGGCATCGGCAAGACCAGCAAGAAATCGCTGCGCGACCTGCTGCGCCGCCAGTTGCAGGCGGCGGCCGCATGAGCGCACGACCGACCGATTCGAACTGGATCCGCGAACTGCGCCTGTCGCCGTGCCCGCGTGCGCAGCTCGTCTGCTTCCCGCACGCGGGCGGCACCGCGAATTTCTTTCGCGGCTGGAGCCGCGCGCTGCCGTGGGACGTCGACCTGCTCGCACTGCAGTATCCGGGCCGCGAGGAACGCTTCGGCGAGCCGTGCCTGGCGTCGATCGACGCACTCGCCGGCCCCGCCGCCGACGCGCTGCAACGCTATGCGCACGCACCGCTCGTGCTGTTCGGGCACAGAGAGCGGAAGACCGGC